>JAHJNE010000256.1 GCA_018820995.1 Gammaproteobacteria bacterium
ATTAACAGGCAAATTTCATATAGACCTTGCAGTCAATTTGTTGCTGCAGCCGATATGAAATAGCAAGACAGACTAAGAGGAATCGTCTGATGACTGGGATTAACCTTAACGTTCAGAATAATTACGCCGCGCTGTATAACACACCCGCACCTTCGACAACGGTCGCTGAGCAAAAAGCAAACCCACTGCAACAAGCCCAAAACACAGTCAATGCAGGCGAAAAGTTGACTCTAAGCGCACAAGGCATTGCGCTTTTAAAGCAAGAACAAAACGACGCTTTGCCACCCGTTGCCTCAATAGCTTCCAATGGTTTTGGTTTGAGACCACCTTCACCATAATATTTCTTGCGGAGTTCACTTAATGCCACAGGAATTTCTGAACGCTATAGCCATAGCTGAAAAGCATGTTTTTTTAGTGTATTTCATGCTTTTTTTGGCTGCGATAGCCCAAGATAAACGGGTATCGTCACTCGTTATTGGTCTTTTTGTACTTTGCGCATCGCAAGCGTTGTCTGTCGGTGCAGCACCAGACCTTTACTTGATTGCGACACCGTCAGGTATCGCTTATAAATTCGTCTGGTATGGCTTTTGGCTACTGACCAATTTAATGTTTGTTTGGCTCATTTACCAATTGCATCTAATTCACGAAGCTCGCGTATCAATGACGACAACAGCGATTTCACTGCAAATTGTTTTGAATTCCGTCCTCCAGCTATTAGATTTCTCTGACCGAGCAACTGCCGATATTCAACTTTTTGCCGTTGCATATCAAATTCTTATCCCAACACTGACGGTGGGAATTGTTCCACTAATTTTAGTGTTATGGGGTTATGAATATCGTAACAAGAGAAGTATCGCAGCTGCGGAGGCTTGAAATGAGTATTCTACTAGTGGTAGTTTCGATAGCACTTTTACTTTTAACGTACCATTTTCATGCAAAGTTGAAGCAACTGGCAGGCGAACCCCAAATCTACGCTGAAGTTGCGCTTGAGTTGCATCAGCGGGCACATGAGCTATTAATGCGTAAAGACCTTATTGAAGCAAGCCAAAGCCCCGAAAGTAGTGATGAAAATGAGCGCTGGAAAAACGATTTAGCGCAATACATGGAAGATTATGAACAAAAAGGTTTAGTCAGGCGGCGTGTGCTTCTCGGGCGCTGATGGATTTATATCTATCATGATCATGCCGAAAATAGCGTTGCAGTTTTCACAGCAACGCTTTCCATCTAAATACGTTGGAAACGCCATCTATATCAGGATCGGTTGCCCCATCCAAGCGAATACTGTCTTACATTCACCTCGCCTTACTAGAAGATTTTTCTGCGTTTTGCGCTAGGTGCTGCTCGTGTTTTTGCGGATGTAACAACTGTTGCCAAAACCAACCTGCTAAAGGTCCGGTGACGTCAGCTTCGGCGTTGGTCAGCAAAACCAACCCGTAACCGGTTTGTGGCGAATAAGAGATGTAAGGCCGGTAACCATCGACCACGCCTGCATGGTAGTACAACGACTGACCATCATATTGCACCATCCGCCAGCCTCGGCCATACCAGGCACTAACCTTTTTGAATTGTTGCCATACTGGCCAGCGCGGTTTACCCGGCATCCGGGTCAGTGGCTGCTGCAGCTGACTAATTAAGGACTCTGGCAACACCGCAGGCTGTTGCCCTAACATCGCCTGCAGGTAAATCGCTAAATCACGTGCGCTGGCATTCACCCCTGCTGCCGCCGCGAAACGATAGAAGTTGGCTTTAGGTTTGACCACCCGCCAGCCTTTACCGCCACGCTGATGTGGCATCGCTTTGTTTCGTGATGCTAAAAGCGGCGCCAGCCCTACCGATGCAGTTTGCATCCCCAGCGGCTTAAATAACCTTTGATTGAGTAAATCAGCGTACTTCTGACCAGTCGCCCGTTCCAGAGCATTGCCGAGCAAACCAAAAAATACGTTCTGATAGCTGTAACAACGGCCTAAAGGGCACACCAAACTGAGTTCTTTTAATCTTGGTAGAATTTGCGCCGGCGTTTTATCCGCTTCAATCAGATCTTCAAATGCATGGGCCCAAAAACCACTGCTTTGCGAAACCACCTGCTCTAATGTAAGACTTTGCGACAACTCCGGAGTACGCAACACCAACTCAGGCACATAACGGGTTAACGGTTGTTGCAACTGCAATTGGTGTTTTGCCTGAGCTTGTACCAATGACAAACCGGCAAAAGTTTTAGAAACTGACGCGAGCCGGAATACGGTATCTGCGTTGACGCGGGCTTTATCGCCGACTACCCGTACCCCGTAACTGCCAAGTTTTACGATCCGATCATTTTTAACAATGGCATAAGCGCCGCCAGGGACTCTGGCCTTACTTAGTTTTTGATTAAACTCTTGCTCAAAAGCCGCCACCAATTGTTGTTCAGTGAGGTCTTCGGTACTCGCAAATAACTGAAAACAGCAACACAACAA
>JAHJNE010000257.1 GCA_018820995.1 Gammaproteobacteria bacterium
CACCGCGGAACGGAGGGAAACCTAAACCGTAAATTAAGCCCATATCGGCTTCAGCCGCAGAGGCGATGATGCCCTCTTCTAAACAACGAATCGCTTCGTTAATCATTGGCACCATACAACGGGCGATAATTTCATCGGCTGAGAAATCTTTGGCAGGCGCAGCAACACCAGCAAGTAGTGAAGCGCTTGCCGCATCCAAATCTTTTTTCGGCTTGCCTTTGGCGTCTTTGCTATAAGCGTAAAAACCAACACCGTTTTTCTGACCAAAACGCTGGGCGTTATACATAGCGCTCACTGGATCGTTATCGACTTTGGCCATGCGGGTTGGGAAACCTGCGGCCATCACGTCGGTACAATGATGGGCGGTGTCTAAACCCACCACGTCCAGCAAATAGGCCGGGCCCATTGGCCAACCGAATTGTTTTTCCATCACTTTGTCGACTTTGGAGAAATCAGCACCATCCAGCACTAACTTGCTAAAACCAGCAAAATAGGGGAACAACACGCGGTTGACATAAAAACCCGGGCAGTCGTTCACCACAATCGGTGATTTACCCATTTTCGCCGCGTATGCCACTACCGCTGCGATGGTTTCATCTGAGGTATCTTTACCGCGGATAATTTCCACCAACGGCATCTGGTGTACCGGATTAAAGAAGTGCATACCACAGAAGCGGCTTGGATCTTCTAAATTGGCAGCTAACGCATCAATAGAAATGGTCGACGTATTCGAGGTAATGATGGCTTCTGGGCCCACCACAGTTTCGATTTCTTTGAGCACAGCCCCTTTGATTTTCGGGTTTTCAACGACCGCTTCCACCACAATATCCACGCCTTTGACGGTTTCGTTGGACAGTGTAGGTGTAATAGACGCAACCACTTTGGCCATACCGGCGGCGTCAAGACGTTTACGCTCAACCAATTTGCCAAGCAATTTAATCGCTTCACCCATGCCCAGTTGCAGTGCTTTGTCAGCGATGTCTTTCATCACCACTGGCACGCCTTTAGACGCAGACTGATAAGCAATACCGCCGCCCATAATGCCAGCGCCTAACACGGCGGCTTTATTAATGGCTTTTTTCGCCAGTTTACCGGCTTGCTTGGCTTTGCTTTTGATCAGCTGATCGTTCAGGAATAAACCAATCTGTGCTGTCGCCGCATCCGTTTTTGCCAGTTTGGCAAAACCGGCGTTTTCCAGTGCAACAGCACCCGCACGGTCTAAACGTGCTGCTTTTTCAATGGTTTCGACCGCTAACATCGGCGCTGGATAATGTTTACCTGCGTTGGCAAACACCATGCCTTTGGCGGTGTTGAAGCTCATGGTGGCTTCAATTTTGTTCAGTAATAACGGCGATAACTTGGCTGCGCGTTTTTTGCGCCAGTCCAGTTTGCCGGCAATGGCGTCTTGCACCATCGACAGTGCCGCTTCTTTTAATTTGGCTGGTGCTACCACAGCATCCACCGCACCTTCTTTTAACGCTTGTTCAGCGCCACGTTCTTTACCGGTGGTGATCCATTCCATGGCGGTGTCTGCACCGACAATTCGTGGTAAACGCGCGGTACCGCCAAAGCCAGGCATTAAGCCCAGTTTGACTTCTGGCAAACCAATTTTTGTGGTGGTGTCAGCTACCCGGTAATCCGCGGTGAGCGACCATTCACAACCGCCGCCTAAGGCAAAACCTTTTAATGCGACGACAGTTGGAACTGGCAGGTCTTCAGCCAGGTCGAAGATGTCTGATGCTTGTTTAATCCACGGGATTAAATCGGCTTCTGGCTTTTGGAAAGTGGTTAAAAATTCGGTAATATCAGCACCAACGATGAAGGTTTCTTTGCTGCTGCTATAAATCAAACCTTTCAGATTTTTATCCTGATGCAGGATTTCCAGCGCTGCACGGCAATCAGCCAGCGTTTGCTGGTCAAATTTATTTACCGAGCCGGCTGCGTTAAAGGTAAACTCGGCAATACCGTCGGCAATGTATTGCACGGTAATGCTGGAACTCTGGTAGATCATGGATGTTCTCCTTCGTCGCGTAAGTGACAGATGCTTTTTTTATCGCAACAGGTCAGATGAGTCTTGTGCGGATCCAGTGTGTCGCGGTTCAGAAAAAAATTCAACCGTTATTTAAACGCTTGTTTGAATTCCCCGCAGACGCCTGTGTAACTATAGGTGGTATTTATACAGATGTGGCAACCGAACTTCAGGTTTTCAGGTACAGCAGTGCTGAAGGTGTTGGCCTGTGTACTACCGATTGCGTTTAGCATCAACGCTGTGGCCGCGCCGTCCGACGAGGTGTTACGCGAGCGTTTTCTTAAAGCTGAAAAAACCATTCACAAAGTGACACCAGACCAGGCTGATAAGATGCTGCGCGATCTGGGTCAGTATCCATTGAAGCCATATATCGAGCTGGAAATCCTCAGCCGTTCGTTAAAAGATACCGCTAAAGTTAAAGATTTCCTCAAGCGTCACCAGGGGTCGCCATTGGAATGGCCAATGAAAAAACGTTGGTTGTTGTACTTAGCTGGCATTGGTTTAACACAACCTTATTTAAAAAATTACCAGATGGGCACTGACACCGTGCTCGATTGTTACGCGCTGCAACTGCGTTTGCTGAATGAACCAGCGGCGAAGGTGTGGCCGGAAGTCTCGAAAATCTGGACTGCGGGCAAGTCGTTACCCAAAGAATGTGATCCGCTGTTTTCGCGCTGGCAAAAAGCCGGGCAGCGCACGCCGGAAGTGATTTGGGCCCGCTTAAGCCAAGTCGCCGACGGTGGGGATGTCCGGATCATTCCTTATCTGCGCACCTTGTTACCAAAAAACCTGCAATATCTCGGCGATAAATGGAAACATGCCATTGAAAACCCTGGTTTAGTGCAGCGGCAAAACTTTTTACCCTTGAAACATCGCTGGGAACGGGAAATTCTGGCCTATGCGCTGAAAAAAATGGTTTGGAAACAACCGGACCAAGCGCTACGAGTCTGGCAACGTTTTGAATCCGACCCACAATTTACCCCGTCGCAGCGTATTGATGTAGCGCGGCAGTTTGCGATTGCGTTGGCCAGTAAAGACGATCCGCGTGCCGCTAAATTTATGCCGATGGTGCCGGTCGCGCTGAAAGACGATTTATTTATTCAATGGCAGCTCACTTGGTTATTGCGGCAGAACCAGTGGCAAAAAGTGCAGGATTTGATTCTGGAGCTGCCGCCGGAAAATCAGCACGACGATGGTCTGCGGTATTGGTTGGCGCGGGCCTACCAGCAAACCGGATTGCTGGAAAAAGGTGACAAGTTGCTGGCTGAAGTCGCAACTACCCGTAGTTATTATGGGTTTATGGCAGCAGCAAAACTGGGGTTAAAACCAAGTCTGGCCCATCGGCCTGTCCCTATTAGTGACGAGCAATATCAGGCGTTTAAAAAGAGTGACTCGATTGCCCGGATGTACGAATGGCAGGCGATTGGCCGGCCGAATGCCGCGAAGCGGGAACTGACGTTTTTGCAAAAGTACGGCACTGAACCGCAAAAATTAGGCGCCGCTAAATATGCTTATGACAAAGGCTGGTACGACCGGGCTATTTTTGCGCTGGCTGATGCCGGTTATTGGGACGACGTTGATATGCGTTTCCCGATGGTGTTTAACCAGGAAATTCAAAAATACAGTAAAAAAGCCAATGTCGATCCGGCTTGGGCGATGGCCATTACCCGACGGGAAAGCACTTTTATTCCAACGGCAAAATCTGCGGTCGGGGCGCATGGCCTGATGCAAATCATGCCACAAACGGCCAAACATATTACCGGACGCCGGGTCCCGGTTCAGAACTTGTACAACCCGACGACCAATATTGATATGGGGACAGATTATCTCAACTATCTGATGCGGCAGAATAATAACAATCTGGTGTTCGCGACGGCTTCTTATAATGCCGGTTACAGTAGAGTGAAAGGTTGGGTGCCGAAAGACCGACTGATGCCGATGGATATCTGGATTGAAACTATTCCATTTAAAGAAACCCGCGAGTACGTCAAAGCGGTGCTGGCTTATTATCAGATTTACAATATCCGGATGAACCAGCCCACGGATGTATTTGTGCCGCTCAGTACTATGCAAGTAGGTTCGGCTTCTTAAGTCTTTTTCTGCGGCATCAAGATTGATGTGGGTCGTTAAAGCTGTCGTGGTATCGGCGGCTTTGACCGCTGAAGCATTGCTGTTGCGGCCGCGGTTGCGCTACTCTTGAGCATCGGCAGTGCCTTTCTTAGCTGCAATTTTTGAATTATCAACAATATGGGATCAGCCATGCGACCAGCTTACCAATCTTTGTACGCCGCTCACTTGTTTGAGCTGCAACAACGCACCAAAGCCGTGTTAGCGCGGGAAAATCTGGATGCGTTAGTCATTCATTCCGGCCAGGCCAAGCGCCAATTTCTGGACGATATGGACTACCCGTTTAAGGCGAACCCGTTGTTTAAAGCCTGGTTACCGCTGGTAGACAACCCACACTGCTGGTTGCTGGTGGATGGCGAAAACAAACCTAAGTTGGTGTTTTATTTACCGGTCGATTTTTGGCACAAAGTGCCTGAGGCACCGAGTGATTTTTGGGCCGGCTTCTTTGAGATTGAAATCATTGATAAACCGACCAAAGTTGAGCAAATTCTGCCGTATGACAAAGCGCGGATTGCCTATTTAGGCGAACAGTTGGAACTGGCAAGAGCACTGGGTTTCACCGAACTCAACCCGGAAGGTGTATTAAGTTACCTGCATTATCATCGTGCTTATAAAACCGATTATGAGCTGGCCTGTTTGCGTGAAGCGAACCGGATTGCGGTGAACGGTCATCGTGCGGCTGAGGCTACGTTTCGGGCCGGCGGCAGTGAGTTTGACATTCAGCTGGCCTATTTAGCCGCGGTTGAACAAAGTGAAAATGAAGTGCCGTACAGCAATATCATTGCGCTGAATCAAAATGCCGCTATTTTGCATTACACCGTGTTGGAACGGATAAAACCAGCGCAGCATCACTCGTTTTTAATTGATGCCGGCGCGTCTTTCCATGGTTATGCCGCGGATATTACCCGCACTTACAGCGCGAAAGATGACGAATTTGCAGCTTTGATTCAGGCGATGAATGCCGTCGAACTGCAATTGGTCGATTGCTTAAAACCAGGCATCAAATACACCGAAGTGCATTTACGCTCGCATCAGTTGATTGCCAATGTGCTGGCCGACTTTGATTTGGTACAACTGGGCGCCGATGCGATTGTCGAAACAGAAATCAGCCGGACTTTTTACCCGCACGGCATTGGCCACCATTTAGGGCTGCAAGTGCATGACGTCGGTGGTTTTATGGCCGATGAGCGTGGCACGCATGTCGCGTCCCCAGACAACCACCCCTTCTTACGCTCCACGCGCTTAGTGGAGCCGGGCATGGTATTTACCATTGAACCAGGTTTGTACTTTATTGATTCGCTGCTGGCGACGCTGAAAGAAACCGAGCACGGCAAATATGTGAACTGGCACAAAGTCGACGCTTTCCGGCAATTTGGCGGTATCCGGATTGAAGACAACGTGATTGTGCACCGTGATCGTAATGAGAATATGACGCGGGATTTGGGGCTGGGTTAACCGGTATTTGCAGATGTAGTTGGGACCAAAGGTGCCGGGTTTCGCCCCGGCCGACGAGCGATTTTTTTGATCAGCAAAAAAATCGCCAGCCCGCTAACGCGGATTGAATTCAGTTTCGGCTGTGGTGCGGGTTTGAATGGTAACGCCAAAACTGCGGATCTGCGGCAGTGTGGCATTGTGGTGCTGAATGATCAATTCGGCACTGGCATGCGGTTTGTC
>JAHJNE010000258.1 GCA_018820995.1 Gammaproteobacteria bacterium
AAGACCACCTGCCAGCGCTTCGCCAAGTGCCACATGATCTTTTGGCTCAAAGCTAAAGGTTGGGATGTCACCAAACCGACGCACTTCAACATTACCGCTTTCATCTTTCGCAACAGGCACTGATAAATCTGGCAAATTCGGTAAGGTTAAGGCGATTTGGTCAAGTTCGGCTAACACTGCGTCAAGTTGAACCTTCGCTGCGTTAAGCTCTTCACCAAGGCCATCTACTTCTGCCAATAATGGCGCGATATCTTCACCGCGTGCTTTGGCCTGGCCAATCGCTTTGGATTTACTGTTACGCTGATTTTGCAGCTCCTGAGTCGCCACTTGTAATGAACGGCGTTGCTCTTCCAGCGCATTAATCTGAGCTACATTCAGCACAAAGCCACGGCTGGCCAGTCGTTCGGCCGTTTGTGCAATCTCACCACGTAAATACTTGCTATCTAACATAATTATTACTTCATCGAGCCAAGCTTGAGACCAAGCCAGGCGAGGGTTAAACACAACACCAGGTTAAGCACGACGTTGGCACCGGCTTTAAGCCAGGCCCCCTGCTGTAACAACAACACAGTGTCCATTGAAAATGTTGAAAAGGTGGTAAAAGCTCCTAACACACCGATCCCGATAAAAATTCGCCATGGGTTTGGCGCCAGTTGCTCCGTTACTAATAAACCGTACAGCAGCCCAAGTACAAAAGACCCCAGAATATTAACCAGCAAAGTCCCAAAAGGGAATGCTCTGCCAAAAAGATGCACCAGCCATTCACTGACGGCAAAGCGCAAACTGGCGCCGATGGCACCACCGGCAGCAATTGCCAGATACTGACTAAGACTGGTCACGACCACCTCCATTGGCTTTCGCGGCTTGATCCAGCTGCTGCAAATAATTCAGTTTATCCAGCAACTGTTTCTCTAACCCCCGGTCGCTGGGCTGATAAAATTGTTGGCCGGCAAGCTCAATTGGCAAATAACGCTCACCCGCGGCATAAGCGCCTGGTTCATCGTGTGCATATCGATAGCCTTGCCCATGCCCCATCTCTTTCATCAACTGGGTTGGTGCGTTACGCAAATGCAATGGCACTTCAAACGACGGCGATTGCTGCACTAAAGCCCGCATTTGTTTAAAAGCCCGATACACAGCATTACTTTTTGGCGCTAACGCCAGATAAACCAACGCTTGCGCTATCGCCCGCTCGCCTTCGGCCGGACCAACACGACTAAAGGTATCCCAGGCATCCAGCGAAATCGTCAGCGCGCGCGGATCTGCATTACCTATATCTTCAGAAGCAATCGCCAATAACCTACGTGCGACATAAAGTGGGTCGCCGCCGCCTTCCAGAATTCGGCAATACCAATATAAAGCGCCATCTGGGTTTGAACCCCGTACCGATTTATGCAAGGCCGAAATCAAATCATAAAACTGATCGCCCTGATTATCAAAACCAGGTAATTGTCGCGGTACCAATTGTTTTAATAGTGGCGCGCCGATAATGCTTTCACCCTGCGCCTGCACCGACTGTGCAGCCAGCTCCAGCAGATTTAGCATCCTTCTCGCGTCGCCATCCGCCAATGCCAGCAATAATTCAACAGCGGCCGGCTCCAGCGTCAGTTGCTGAGCACCAAGACCAAGTTCAAGATCAGTGAGTGCTCGCGTGAGAACTGTTTGTAGTTCCGCTGGCGCGATTTTTTTTAAGATGCAGACCCTTGCCCGCGATAACAATGCGTTATTTAATGAAAATGAAGGATTTTCAGTAGTCGCCCCAATAAAAATGATGGTGCCATCTTCGATGTGCGGCAAAAATGCGTCTTGCTGACTTTTATTAAAACGATGGACTTCGTCGACAAATAATAAGGTACGTTGTTGGCGTTCCAGCAGTCGCAGTTTTGCTGCGGCAATCTCTTCGCGAATTTCTTTGACGCCCGCGGTCACCGCTGAAATTTTTGCAAGATACGCTTCAGCGTGACTCGCCACCAGTTCCGCTAAGGTTGTTTTTCCGGTACCCGGTGGCCCCCAAAAAATCAGCGACGTCACACGTCCAGCTTCAATGGCTTGGCGCAATGGTGTTCCGGGACCAACTAAATGCTGCTGACCGACGTAGTCGGCCAGTTGAAGTGGGCGCAGTCTGGCCGCAAGGGGACGGACATCCGGCATAAAGTCAAAACTTAAACTGGTCACTTATTGCGTAAATCTTCCACATCAACACCTTCAGGCGTGACAAATTTAAACAGGTTGGCTTCGAGTTCAACATTATTCTGAATCGCTAAAAATTCAAAATCACTACGTTGACCGTTATTGTCCAGCACCGCCATATGCGACAACCCTACACCTGCGAAAGTCAGTGTCAACTGACGCACCGGATTGTCTTTGTTTTTCGGGGTAATAATATACTGTTGGCCTTCGCCACTGACATCATATTGTTGCCATAAACTGGCATCGTTGGAAGTCAGCAGTACAAATGGCGTTTGGTTCACTTCTTTTTTAGCGTCATACAAGCTGACTTGTTCTAATAGCTCGTTGTAATGCCACAAAGTTTTGCCATCGCCAATAAACAGATTGGGTTCTGGGCTCAGGGTTTCAAAGCGAAATAGTGATGGCTGCTTCAGTGTCAGCATGCCTTCACCCGCTTCTTGCACAGGTTGGTTTTTTGCATCAACCACAGTTTGTACAAAACTTGCCTGATAGCTGTATAAGCGCGCCAGTTTATTTTTTAAAGCATCGGCTTGTTCGGCGGCCGCATGCACCCCACCTGATAATAATAAGCTCAACACAACAACTAATTTTTTCATTTAAAACCCTTTTGGCGGTGGAGGAGCTAACACTTCACGATTTCCATTGTGACCTGGGCCACTGACTATACCAATCTGTTCCATCGTTTCTACTAAGCGAGCGGCCCGGTTGTATCCGATCCGGAAGCGGCGCTGCACGCCTGACACAGAGGCTTTACGACTTTCAGTGACAAACGCCACTGCTTGGTCAAACAGCGGATCCGCTTCGGCATCTTCGTCTTCCAGTGTTTCACCTGGCAACAGATTTTCTTCAGTGGTTTCACCATTGAGAATTTCCGGTATGTAATTTGGCCGACCGCGTTTTTTCCAATCTGCTACCACAGCATGGACTTCGTGGTCGTCAACAAAAGCTCCATGCACCCGATTTGGCACGCCTGAGCCCGGTGGCAAATACAACATATCGCCCTGACCTAACAAACTTTCTGCGCCTTGCTGGTCAAGGATAGTTCGGGAGTCAATTTTTGAAGACACCTGAAAGGCAATCCGCGTTGGAATATTTGCTTTGATCAAACCGGTAATAACATCCACCGAAGGGCGCTGTGTTGCCAGAATCAAATGAATACCGGCAGCACGTGCCTTTTGCGCAATCCGCGCAATCAACTCTTCAACCTTTTTACCGACAATCATCATCATGTCGGCAAATTCGTCAATAACCACCACAATCGAAGGTAACTTTTCTAACAACGGTGGCTCAGTTCGCATATCGTCAGCAGCGCGCCAGATTGGGTCGCGCAGTGGTTTGCCTTCCGCAATCGCATCGGCGACTTTAACGTTATAACCTTTGAGGTTTCGCACCCCCAGCGCAGACATCAGCTTATACCGACGCTCCATTTCACCAACACACCAGCGCAGACCGTTGGCCGCTTCTTTCATGTCAGTAACCACTTCTGTCAGCAAGTGCGGTATGCCTTCGTAGACAGAAAGCTCAAGCATTTTAGGGTCAATCATTAAAAACCGCACATCATCTGGCGTTGATTTATAGAGCAGACTACAAATCATCACATTAACGCCAACTGACTTACCTGAACCCGTGGTACCCGCCACTAGCAAATGCGGCATTTTGGCTAAATCAGCGACTACAGATTTACCGGCGATATCTTTCCCCAGTACCATCGTTAGCGGCGACTTAGATTGCTCAAAGATTTCATCGCCTATGACTTCGGATAACCGAACAATTTCACGGTGCTGGTTAGGTAGTTCCAGACCGATAAAGGATTTGCCAGGGATCACTTCAACCACCCGCACACTTATCGCCGACAAGGAACGAGCTAAGTCTTTGGATAAACCGGTAATTTTGCTAACTTTGACCCCTGGTGCCAAGTCGAGCTCAAAACGGGTCACCACGGGGCCTGGGTAAACACCAACAACTTTGGCGTCGACGTTAAAATCAAGAAGTTTTAACTCCACTAAACGCGACACTTTGTCTAAATCTTCCTGTGAAATGGGATTCACTGTTTTGTTCGGCCGATCCAGTAAACCGAGTGCAGGCAGTAATTCAGCCAGGGTTTGTGGTGCGGCAACTGACGAGCTGCCTAGTTCTTGCTCGTCGTCATCCAAATCCAATGGCGGCTCTTGTGCAACAACGGGTGCATAGGCGCTTTGGGTGTGTGCAAAGCTTTGCTGTAATTCAGCCGTGTCATAGCGGTCATCAATCGCACTGTAGGTCAATTCATCATCGGCCAATTCGTCAACGCTGACAAAGGCTCTGGCATCGGTATTAGCATCCAAAGGTTGAAATGGTAAGGGTTCAACCTGTGCGTTGGCATCAGGGAAAAATGCCCGACTTTGCAGCAGTGGGTCTACTTTGATTGCGGTGCTATCATCGATCAGTGGCGCTGCTTCAGTAAATTCAGTGACCGAAACCTCATCTTCACTCGTCGTCCGATCTGTAACCTGAGTTTCAGGATTGAGCGCCGCCATATCAAACGTTGGCTCGACCATGTCACGCATTTCACAGCTAAATCCTGGCTCTTTGCGTTCCTGTACCGGCGCAATCACTTGTACCTTGGCACTAGTCTGCTCAGTCTCAGCGCTTTGTTCGGCAGCATTATAAGCCGGTATTTTATCTTTGCTTCGCGCAACTGCTTTTGCAGCAGGAATTTCAGTAAATGAATTCGTCTTCTCTGGCTGTTTACCTTGTTGGAAACGGGCCAATAATTGGCGGATAAAATGATAACTTTCGACCACAAAACGGCCGAGCTCATCTGCTACTGTTAACCAGGAAATACCGGTGAGTAGTGTCAATCCAACACAAAACCCACATAACAACAACAAGCTACTACCAACGAAATTCAAATTTGGCAATAAAATGCCAACTATGACATCGCCAACCACACCGCCGGAGGAATAGATAAAAAAGTCATCAAAATTGATGCTACTGATTGCACAAGCGCTAATGACGGTGACCAGTAAACCAAGCAAACGTAGGCCTAGGATCAGATAATCAATAGAAATCAAATCTTTAAAGCGCTTAAATAGCAAATAACCACAAAAGCCAAAAAAAGGTGGGAATAAATACGATAACCAGCCAAATACCGTGAACAGCACATCCGCAGTACGGGCGCCTACCGGGCCGGCAAAATTATGAATATCGGTGTTATAACCAGTCTGCGACCAACTAGGATCCGCCGGGTCAAAGCTTAAAAGTGCCAGCAGCATGAATGCCGACAAGCCGACAAAAACAATTAACCCAACTTCAATCAGCCGTTGGATGCCATTTAATGAAAATACGGTTTTAGCTTGCAAGCGCCTGGCCCTATTAAAAATTCGAAAAAATACCCTGCCAAGATACCAGAGACCTGATAACCATGCATCTGTTTCAGTTCTGCACAACCAGCATTGCCCATGCTATCTGTTTGTTTTTTAAGCTCTGACAGCAATAAATGTTGTCTGTTTCACTTCTTCCATCACCACATAGGTTCGGCTCTCACGCACACTCGGCAGTCGTAACAAAGTTTCACCTAATAATTCACGATAGGCTGCCATATTGGTCACCCGCGTTTTTAACAAAAAATCGAAACTACCTGATACCAGATGACATTCCAGAATTTCATCCAATTTTTGAACTGCTTTGCTAAATTCATCAAAATCTTCAGGTGAAGTTTTGCTTAAAGTGATCTCTACAAACACCAGCAGCGCAGCACCGACTTTATTTGGATCAACTCTGGCGTTGTAACTCAGTATAAATTTGTCCAACTCAAGCTTACGCACACGCTCCAGACAAGGCGTTGGACTCAGCCCTACCCTCTTCGCCAATTCGACATTCGATAAGCGGCCATCTTTTTGTAATTCAACCAGAATTTTCCGGTCAATCCGGTCTAGCTTTTTTGCACTATGATTTCCAGCCAACATGGTAGTGAATTATGCTTCTATAAACTGAATGTCAGATGATTATGCTACATATCTGGCATATTTCAAACATTCATTCTGCAAAATCAGCACTATACTAGCGGAATATTTTTACCCACCCTACAGCTCTTATTCAAAGGCGAAAATTATGATTATTGGCGTGCCAAAAGAAATTAAAAACCACGAATACCGCGTCGGTATGACTCCTGCCAGCGTGCGCGAACTTGTTGCACATGGCCACAGCGTATTTGTCGAACATAATGCCGGTAGCGGCATTGGTTTTGGTGATAGCGACTACACCACAGCTGGCGCAACAGTACTCGCCACCGCAAGTGAAGTTTTCGCCAAATCTGAAATGATTGTAAAAGTAAAAGAGCCACAAGCAATTGAACGCGCGATGTTACGCGATGGCCAAATCCTGTTCACTTACCTGCACTTAGCCCCTGATTTACCACAAACTGAAGACTTGATTAAATCTAAAGCAATTTGTATTGCCTATGAAACCGTCACTGATAATCGTGGTGGTTTACCATTACTTGCACCCATGTCAGAAGTTGCAGGCCGGATGTCTATCCAAGCCGGTGCTCGCGCACTTGAAAAATCTTGTGCTGGCCGTGGCATGTTATTAGGCGGTGTGCCAGGTACAGAACCTGCCAAAGTTGTTGTGATCGGTGGTGGTATGGTTGGTACCAACGCAGCGCAAATGGCTGTTGGTTTAGGTGCTGATGTTGTAGTTCTGGATCGCAATGTTGACGTATTGCGTCGGATCAATGCGCAATTTAATGGCGCCGTTAAAGCTATTTACTCAACGACAGATGCGCTGGAAAAACATATTCTGGAAGCGGACTTAGTCATTGGCGGTGTATTAATTCCAGGTGCTGCAGCTCCAAAATTAGTAACCCGTGAACACGTTCGCAAAATGAAAGCTGGCTCAGCCATTGTTGACGTAGCAATTGACCAAGGTGGTTGTGTAGAAACCTCTCATGCAACTACACATGCCGATCCAACTTTCATTGTCGATGATGTTGTACATTATTGTGTCGCAAACATGCCGGGCGCAGTACCACTGACTTCAACTTTCGCTCTGAACAATGCCACTTTGCCTTTTATTATTAAATTGGCAAATAAAGGCTACAAAGCGGCTTTACTGGAAGATCAACATTTATTAAATGGTCTGAACGTGATTGGTGGCCATGTGGTCAACCAGCACGTTGCAGAAGCGCTGAATCTGCCTTTTGTTGACCCACGGGTGGCATTAAACGCGAATTAAGCAAACAGCTTACATTGCTCGATACCAAAATTGAAAAGCCAGCACCAGCTGGCTTTTTTATTGCCGAAATAAAAGTCAGTCATCTATGAAGTTCAATGATTGCGAACTCTTTGTTAATCCGCTTATGATGAAAAAAACAGAGGAACTTTTTATGCAGCAGTTATTCGTCCTGGCTTTGGCGGGATGTCTCATCAGTGGTTGTCATGCTCAGCCAGCAACTACTCAATTCAGCGAAAAATTCGCCTTAATTCAGGTCAAAGTCGGTGATGAGTTGATACAAGTGCAATTGGCCGATACTGATGCCAAAAGAAGTCAGGGCTTAATGGGACAAACGCCGTTACAGCATGGCATGTTGTTATTGCATAAAACTGCAAAACCGATGGTGTTGTGGATGAAAAACACCCCCAGTGCGCTCGATGTCGCATTTATCGACGCCAACTGGAACATCGTGGGGATGGCCCAGATGCAACCGTTTAGCGAAGATTTACATCCATCCCCAGGCCCGGTCATTGGCGCCTTAGAAATGCCGTTGGGCTGGTTTAACAAAACGAACATTCAACTGGGTCAACAACTTGTGTTGTGCGCACAGCAGCAATGCCAATCAGCACCAAGCGTCAATAAAAATTAAAAGATGCTTTTTGGCAGGGTAAAAATATTGATTTTATTGCGGATTGAGCTCCATTAGAGATCTTTATCATCTTTGTGCAGAAAAATTTCAGTAAAGCCAAAGCGGATAAACTCTTTTTGCCGGTAATCTTTAATCGCCGCAGTACGTTTAGCCGTCATCGCCACTTGTTGTTCCATTTTTAAGAATTGCGTTAAATCAATTCCTTCAGCCGCTGCAACTGCCTCATAAATATCATGAAACTTATCGTAACTAAATGGGATTTGCCGCGGCTGCCCTTTAAATTTGTAGGTAATAGCACGTGCCATTAGAGCTGCTCCTTACTACGATTCGCATTTAACAAAGGATTGGCATACATCTGACATAACACCGGCCGAATTTGTTCAGGCACTGCCGCAAGACGACGTTTAAACTGCTCAACCGTACTGTCTTTTTCATCAAGTGCTGCGGGTTGATTGGCTGCGAGATAATTCGCTGGATATAACCGATAGCCTTGGTATATTTCCCGATCAATAGCAGCAGCCATGGTTTCAGGGCTGATCAGATCTTCTGCTTTATCAACAACAGCACCAAAATGAACATGCACCCGGCCTTTTTCACCAATAATGCCCTGGACAATACTTTGAATATCTTCAAATTCAGCTTTTTGGTAGTTGCCTTGGGTCTGACGTTGATATAACTCCTGCGCTTTGGCTAAGTCACAGGGATCAAATTCATAAGACAGGCACACAGGAACGATTTGCAATGAAGCCATATAATCAGGAAAATTGATTTGTTGTTGTTTGCCCGCAATATAAAACATTTTCAGGATAGCTGGGTCCGTAACGTCGTTACCGTCTTTGGCCCGCCCCTCTTTTTGAGCGATCCAGATATGATTGTGAGTAGTCAGCGAATGCCGGATGTAAGCGGATAACTGTCCCAGCGCTTTAAGCATTTCCCGTGGACCTTTCGCTGAACGTTTGACGATGAAACTTTTATTCAGCTTCATCAATTCAGTGACGCAGGTCTTTTTCAATAAGTTGTCACCAATCGCAATGCGCGCGGTCGTAAAACCATGCTGGTGCAAACACCAGTTCACTAACGACGGATCCATCGCAATGTCGCGATGATTCGACACAAATAAATAAGATTTGTTGGGATCAAGCGCAGCCAAACCGCTGCAAGTCACACCTTGAGTAGTCCGTTTTAAAGTGTTTTCCAAATAGCCTGAGACATAACGTTGCACTGATTCAACGCTCTGGAAGCCTGACCAGTGCCGCCGTAAGTACCAAGTGAGCATAGGAGCCGCGATAGCGGTCAACCAAGACGCAGAGCTACCAAATCGAAAACGGATCACCGCCTGGATAAACTCTGGATCAGCAATAACGCGCTGCACAGCGGCAGGCACTTCAGCGTCGTTATAAGGACGGATATCGTCAAAATTTTCGGTTACTTCAGTCACACTTGAGGCCTTTATCAAATCAACCGGGCTATTTTTACTGATTAACAGCTAACTGCCTAGCAGAATCGACGAATTAGCCGCAAAAACACCGAATCGAACGATGAACTCAGACCAGATTAGGCCGAACGGGCGAAATGCCGTTGTGAGGTAGGCTTTAATTGTTGTGCAGGTTGGAGACGATCATTTAATACAACCAATGCTTGCCCAGCAAGCAATTGTTTTCCTTGCAGGTTTTCACCACTATCTAACAATAATAACTGGCTGCTTGCGCCATAACAGTTGGTCACAATGGCCAGCATCATCACCCGACCGGCTAATAATACAAGCTCTGCCACTGCGGGCTGGTACTGTTGCGAAACTGGCGAAAAGCCCCAGCTTTTATGGCCGGTTTGACGCACAAATTGCTGACAGCACAACGCGTCAACTGTCGCAGCAAAACAAGCGGCTTCGTTGAATTGCAATTGCTCCAGCGTGTGCCAAAACGACCAGAACCATTGAGCTTGTTCAAGGGTAAAATGAGTGTCGTCAACGGCAATCAGCTGATGCATACCGAATGGCGTCGCTTGTATCGCGAAACCAGTATCCAATTGCATTTGCTCGTTTTGCAGCCATTGCCACTTGGCGGAAGGTGTATAGGCCGACATGTCATTTCACCTGAAAGATTAATTGCCATGCCGCCGTTTTACACTTTGCCGATCAATAAGTTAAAGATTTTTTTGCTCTAACTTCAGATGATCCGTACCGGATCGTTATAAGCTCTGTACGATCGAACGGATCAAGTCAGGGCCTTGATAAATAAAGCCTGTATAGACTTGTACCAACTGCGCACCGGCTGCAAATTTTTCATTAGCTGCATCAGCACTGTCAATACCACCAACACCAATAATTGGGAACTCCGGACCAACTGCAGCACGTAATTGTGCGATGACACTGGTGCTTTTCGCCCGCACTGGCGCACCGCTCAGCCCGCCCATTTCTTCTGCAAATTGAAGACCTTGCACCAAGCTACGGTCTAAGGTTGTGTTGGTTGCAATCGCGCCATCGAGTTTACTTTGCAACAAAGTATCCGCAACTTGCTGCACCGCGACTTCGTCCATATCTGGAGCAATTTTGACAAAAACAGGCACGTATTTCTGATACTTCGCCGCTAAATCCAGTTGCTCGTTTTTGACACTAACCAGCAAGTCCATGAGCGCATCGCCAAATTGTAGATCCCGCAGACCCGGGGTATTCGGTGATGAAATATTTACCGTGATGTAGCTGGCATAAGGATATACCTTGCGCATACAGTGCACATAATCATCCTTGCCCTGCTCATTGGGTGTGTCTTTATTTTTGCCGATATTAATACCAAGCACACCCTGATAACGGGCTTTTTTGACATTTTCAACTAAATAATCAACGCCCTTATTATTAAAGCCCATGCGGTTTATAATGGCGTTTGCTTCAGGCAAGCGGAATATCCGCGGTTTATCATTGCCAGCCTGCGGTCTTGGCGTCACAGTTCCCACTTCGATAAAGCCAAAACCCATCTGCGAAAATGCATCGATACAATCCGCATTTTTATCCAGACCGGCAGCCAAGCCAACCGGATTATCAAATCGGATCCCGGCAACGGTCACCGGTTTTGCTGGCAGCTGCTGGCGCCATAAGGCTGACATAGGTGTATGTTGTAGCGTTTTTAAACTACCCAGCGCGAAATGATGCGACTTTTCGGCATCAGCACAAAACATCAGCCGCCTTGCAAGTTGATAAAACATAACAAACCTTTTTTTCTTTTAAAACCAAGGTGTAGCACACCGCGATGACTCTGACGATCCAATCATACAGAACCGGCTAAAAGAATGCCCCGTTGAGACGGGGCATTCAGCTGATTCAGATCAATTCACACAAACTTTATTTCACTGAATCACAATGGTGACTTAACAGCATCAATTCACGCAGTGCCACTGAGAATTTAGCAAACTCATGACTCTTGGTGGTTTTGAACTCAGCCAACATCAGACTCCAACGCGCCAATACAAACTCATTGGACGTTAACCAACGAGTGATTACGTCTTCTGCCTGACATTCGCCGCCACAGGTTCTGACCACAACCTGGCTTAATGCCCGTTGTTGCCAATCTAACTCTTCACGGTACGACGCGCGAGCCAGTGCCTGCCAATGGTTGGTCACTGGTTGATTGGTAATTTGCTCCAGGAACCAGTGCAGATCAAGTTTGTCACCGAGTTTGAAGTAGATTTCTGCAACCAATAACAAGTCCGTTTTCTCAGCATCCGCAACCTGCGCAATATCCATCACCGAGAATACCGTGCTTAACTGCGCCAGGTAGCGGGCTACATCCGCCGGGATTTTCTGCGATGTCAGTCTGTCTTCATTCGCCTTTAATGCCTCAGCTTCGCTACTTGCCAACAGACGTGGCAATTGCTCAGAAATTTGCTGATAAGCCGGCTTAAAGAACGCCACTGATTGCTCGATATCCAGCGCTTTATTGCGGTGACGTAAGAACCAGCGTGTTGTCCGACGCATCGTCCGACGTAACTGGAACAACAAACGCGTTTGCAGCTCGGCTGGAATTGTTGTATCCAGAGCTTCAAGTTGGTGCCAAATGCTTTCCACATCAAACAAATCACGGGCAATTGCATAACAAATCGCAACTTCAGAAACTGTCGAACCTGTTTCTTCCATCATCCGCTGGGCGAAGTTTGCGCCCATGTCGTTTACCAGCATGTTGGCTAGTTTTGTCGCAATGATTTCGGCCTTCAGCGGATGATTTTCCATCTCCTTGGCGTACTTATCCTGCAACACTTGCGGAAATGCCTGGAACAGCTCTTGTTTAAAGTAGTTGTTTTCAAAAATCTCCGGCAGCACCAATTGCTCTTTCAGCACCATTTTGCCGTAGGCAGTCAGGATTGCTAATTCTGGACGGGTTAAACCGGCCCCTTTGACCATCCGCTCTGCCAGCGCATCGTCGGTTGGCAAAAATTCAAGTTCGCGATTGAGCTTACCGTCTTTTTCAAGTGCATGAATGAAACGAGTGTATTCCTTCATTTGCTCAGCACCGAGCAACGATGAAACAGAGATACTCTGCGTCTGACGGTAGCAGTCGTTGATGACGATATTCGACACATCATCAGTCATGCTATAGAGCAGTTCATTCCGTTGCTTGAGGGTCAGATCACCACTTGCCACCAACGCGTTTAACAGGATTTTGATATTTACTTCGTTGTCTGAACAATCGACACCGCCGACGTTATCGATAAAGTCGGTATTGATACGACCACCATGGCTGGCATATTCAATACGGCCACGCTGCGTAGTCCCTAAGTTACCACCTTCGCCAATGACTTTCGCTTTCACTTCTTTGCCATTGATCCGAAGCGGTTCAGAAGCTCGATCACCAACTTCTGCGTGTGATTCATCTGTTGCTTTGACATAAGTACCAATGCCACCGTTCCAGATTAAATCCACTTCCATCATCAACGCGGCACGAATAAGCTCGTTTGGCGTCAGACTGTTTTTATCAGTGCCCAGCATTTGCTTAATTTGTGGTGTGAGCTTGATGGCTTTGGCGCTACGCAGGAAAATCCCGCCACCTTCAGAGATCAATTCACGGTTATAGTCGTCCCATGAAGAATTCGGCAGATTAAATAACCGCTCACGTTCAACAAAAGAAGTCGCCGACACAGGGTTTGGATCAACGAAGATATGTAAGTGGTTAAACGCCACCTGCAACCGGATATGCTTCGACAACAACATCCCGTTACCAAACACGTCACCCGCCATATCGCCAATACCTACCACAGTAAAATCAGTGGTTTGGCAATCAGTTCCTAATTCACGGAAATGGCGCTTGACCGATTCCCAACCACCACGTGCGGTAATCCCCATACCTTTGTGGTCGTAGCCGTTAGAGCCGCCTGATGCAAAAGCATCACCTAACCAGTGGTTATATTCTAATGAAATACCGTTGGCGATATCGGAGAAGGTGGCGGTACCTTTATCAGCAGCAACAACCAGGTACGGATCATCTTCGTCCAGTCGGACCACATTTTGCGGTGGGACAATTTGGCCAAGCACGATGTTGTCTGTAATATCGAGCAATGCGCGGATAAAGGTGCGATAACAAGCTTTACCTTCATTCAACCATGCTTCGCGACCGCCGGTTTCAGGTAATTTTTTACAAACAAAACCACCTTTGGCACCGACTGGTACGATCACGGTATTTTTAACTTGCTGCGCTTTCACCAGACCCAGCACTTCAGTGCGGAAGTCTTCACGACGATCTGACCAACGCAAACCACCACGGGCCACCTTACCAAAACGTAAATGCACACCCTCAACTTTCGGTGAGTACACAAAAATTTCAAAGAATGGCAACGGCAACGGCATATCCGGAATTAATGCCGGACGCACTTTAAATGAAATATACGGTTTATCAGAACCATCAGCCGCAGGCTGGAAGTAGTTCGTACGCACAATCGCTTGAATAATCGCGAGGAAACGACGAATAATCCGATCGTCATCCAGGTTAGCGACGTTTTCTAACTGCGCCAGAATTTCTTCTTCCAGTTTGACCGATTTAGCTGCATCAACTTTGTCCAGTGCAAACTTGCTGTTGAACAGTTGTACCAGCAAACCAGCCAATAGCGGGTAACGACCAAAGGTCGATTCAACATAAGCCTGGCTGAAAGTACCGCCAATTTGTCGTTTATATTTGGCGAACGAGCGTAATAACGATGCTTCGCGACCGGTTAAGCCAGCGCCTAAAATCAGACGGTTAAAACCATCGTCTTCCAGATCACCTTTCCAGACCTTCGCAAAAGATTCCTGGAACAATTGCTGCGCCGCTTCAAAATCCAGTGGCACTTTGCCGTTAAGCTCCATGCTGAAGTTTAACACCCAGCTCACCGAACCATCTGGGCAACGTACCGCATAAGGTGTTTCGCCAATTACCCGTAAACCAAAGTTTTCCAACATTGGCAAGACGTCAGATAAATGGATTGGGTGGTCTTTATGGAATAGGTTTAACCGAACTGCTTTGGAATCATCTTTCTCTTCCTGCGGCCGGTAGAACAACATTTCCAGCGTATTTTCTTCTGTTAACGCTTCGAGCTTGGCGATATCAACCAACGCGTCATTCGGTAACATTTCTTCTTTGTATGAGCGTGGGAAAGCATTGATATATTTAAGACCTAACTCGCGACCCGTTAATTCACCAAACCGACCTATCAGAGCGTTGGCTAACTTGTCTTCCCAAGTACGGGCAGCTTCGATTAAATTATTTTCGATGTCTTTCACATTAAACTCGATATTGCTGTCGTTGACTCGGACAAAATAATGCGTCCGGGCCAGCATAGATTCAGAGAAATAAGTGGTAAATTCCACCGGCTCGGTACTGCCTAAAAACCCTTGCAGGATTTGCTGAGTTTCTTTACGCAACTGCGTGTTATAGCGCTCGCGTGGTACATAAACCATCGCTGATACAAAACGGCCAAATGCGTCTTTCCGCATAAAGACCCGTGTCATATCCCGCTCTTGCATCTGCAGCACACCGGTAGAAATATCCAGCAATTCGTCAGCATCGGCCTGAATCAACTCATCCCGTGGATAAGTTTCCAGAATGTTCAATAATGCTTTGTAGGCGTGGGTACCCGCAGCAAATTCAGAAGCAGCCATCACTTTAGCCAGTTTGTTTTTCAACAGCGGAATATCACCGGCGCTGTTGTTATACAGAGATGATGAATACAAACCAATAAAGCGATCTTCTCCAACAACCCGACCTTCGGCATCAAAGCGTTTGATGCCAATGTAATCGATGTAAGCCGGGCGATGAACTCGGGATTTATTGTTGGTTTTGGTTAGGATCAGTGAACCGGTGCTCAGCGCTTGTTTTCTGGCGACATCAGGTAAGTCAGACAACATTAAATCACGCGATACACTGCGACGCATCAGACCTAAGGCGGTATCTGCCATCCCTTCGATCCGGTAGTCGCCCTGCACCGGAACTATGGCATATTGGCGATAACCGAGTAAGGTGAAATTGTCTTTCGCCAACCATTTTAAGAATTCGATGGTTTCAGCAATTTGCTCTTTTGATGCTTTACCACTGTGAGAAGGCAATTCATTGATGACTTGTTCAAGTTTCGCTTTGGTTGGTTTCCAGTCCTCAACCGCGAGCGACACATCCTGCATTACTGAATCAAGTTCAGCGATCAGATTGTCAATGGCCGTCTTGTCGGTCATCCGATCGATTTCAATATGAAACGCTGTTTGGCGGGTAGAAGGATTTTCTTTGGTACCCAGTTTATAGAATTCAGAAATCTCACCTTTGGCATCACGGAAAGTTTGCAGCGGGTTATGCAGCAATAAATGCGCGGTGATGTTATGCCGGTTTAATGCGATTCGAACTGAATCAACCAGGAACGGCATATCTTTTACCACGATTTCCACGATGGTATGTTTTGATTCCCAACCATGGCGGGCAATTTCTGGGTTAAAAACCCGAATTTTTGCGCTGTCGTCAGCATGGGTATTCAATGTTTGCCACAGACTTAAAGCTGCACCATATAAGTCACTGTCGTTGCGGCCAAACATGTCTTCATTGGCGACATTGCCATACAGCATAAAGGCAAATTTTTCGACCAGTTCAACCTGGTCTTTCACTTTTTGTTTGATGAGTTTACTTACATTTTGTAGAAGTACAGATGGTTGACCGTCTATCAGTGCCATTTTTGTATCCTTGTTTTAATCTCTGCGTAGGGAAAGCAGGATTGTGCATTACATACAGAGCGTGTCAGGTGCGAAGTCTATTGCCAATTGTAGTGCTTTTCGAGCTTTATTTCTGCGTTTGACACTGGTTGTACCAGACTGAAATTCCTGATTTGACAAGATATTCAAGCTTATTAAATAACAAAATGGCCCGTAGGCCATTTTGATTAGTTTATTTGCATAAACATGCTATTAAATTATTTTAGCACTTTGCTGCATTAACGGTTTTTTCGCCAGAAAAATGCGGCAAGTGCTGGCAATACGAACACGGCACCGAGCATATTGACGATAAACATGAACGTCAGCAGGATCCCCATATCAACCTGAAATTTCAACGCTGAAAAGACCCAGGTACTGACACCAATCGCCAACGTAATCGCAGTAAACAGCACTGCACTGCCCGTTGACTTCAGCGCATTGTAATAAGCTTCACGCAGTGGCACACCATCGCGCAGCGGTTGCGTCATATTGGTCAGGATATAAATACCATAATCGACACCAATTCCCACGCCAAGCGCGATAACAGGTAAGGTCGATACGGTCAAACCAATATCAAGTAAAGTCATTAACGCGGTTGCTAACACAGTGACAATATACAGCGGCAGAATGACCGCCATCGTAGCGCGCAGTGAACGGAAACTAATTAAACACAATAAAATCACAGCGCCATAGACGTACATTGTCATTGGGGTCTGCGCAGCAGCTACAGCTTCGTTCGTGGCAGCCATCACCCCTACCGGGCCTGATGCAAGCATAAACTTGGTGGTATCAGTGCCAAGCTCGGCACCTATTTTTTTCGCTGCAGCGACAACTTTTTCAATGGTTTCGGCTTTGTGATCGTTTAAAAACAAGATCACTGGCATTACTGAACAATCTCCATTGAGCAATCCCGTGCTGGTCTCAACCCGCGACGAAGACTGCACCAAAGATTCTGTGGTTCTTGGTAAAATCCGCCACTTCACATTGCCTTCATTAAAGGCCGCATTAATTGTTTTTGATACGGACGGCAGTGACACAGCACTTTGCACGCCTGGCACATTTTCCATTCGCCATTGGAACTGATCGATCTTGTCCATAATAGGATGAAAGGTGCAGCCATTGGCATCGGTTTCAACCATCACATTAATGTAGTCGACGGAGATTGCGTAGCGATCTGTGATTAAAAACGTATCCTGGTTATAACGGGAATCTTCATGCAGCGATGATGCGCCCGGATGCAAATCACCAATTTTCAATTTTTGACTTTGGTAATAACCTCCGGCAAATAACACCGCAGCCACCAATAAAATCACAGCGGCCATTTTCGGTTCAGCACTGGCCGATAGCGCCCGCCAGAATTTATCTGCTTTTGGCGTGGGTGCGGAGACGGCTTTGACGTAAGAAGGCTTGAACCGGACAAATGACATCAATACCGGCAATAGGAATAAGTTGGTTAGAATGATCACGCCAACCCCCAAACTTGCCGTTATAGCAAGTTCGCGGATAACCCCTATTTCAATAATTAACAACGTGATAAAACCAACGGTGTCTGACAACAATGCCACTCCACCCGGAATTAACAAACGCCGGAAACTGGCTTGCGCCGCTGTTTTAGCATCCAATCCGGTGGCCACATTTTTGCCAGTGGCATTGATCATCTGCACGCCGTGGCTCACACCAATAGCAAACACTAAAAACGGCACCAATATCGACATTGGATCGATACCAAAACCCAACAAAGTCAAAAGACCCATCTGCCAGATCACCGCAATCAGCGAACAGGCAATAGGTAAAATTGTTAACGTCAGCGATTTAGAAAATAAGTACACCATCACGGTGGTGATGACGATAGCTAACGCGAAAAATGCCAATACACCTTTGGCACCATCGGCAACATCACCGACCATTTTGGCAAAACCAATAATATGCACCGACACTTGGTCGTTTTCGTATTGTCCACGGACATCTGTTTCAAGTTGATTGGCAAAAGCGATGGTGTCGAGTTTTTCATTGGTATCAGGGTTAATTTCCTGCAATTGCGCCGTCACCATGGCGCAGCTGTAATCATCGGCAACCATCCGGCCAACAATGCCAGCCTTGTCTACGTTCTGCTTGACGATAGCCAAACCATTGGCATCGGGTGCAAAGTCAGCGGGGATCACCGGGCCACCGGCAAAACCATCTTCCACCACTTCAACAAAACGGGTACTTGGACTGAATAACGATTTAACCAACACCCGATCCACACCCGGCATGTAATACACCTGGTCATGAATTTTTTTGAAGGTATCAAAAAACTGTGGGTTAAAAATATCACCAGACGCATCACAGACCGAAATCAGAATATTGTTTGCGCCGCCAAAATCTTTGGCGTGCTTTAAATATGTCTGCATATATTCATGTTTTAACGGAATATTTTTGGTAAAAGCAGCATCGAGTTTGATCTGACTGGCTTTAAATAACAAAAACAAGGTCATTGCGAAAAATGCCAGGATCACCACAGCACGGTGACGAAACAGCGCATATTCGCATTTGTTGATAAAACGACTGGTACTCATAAGGCTTTAGTTTCTTTTATCTGAACGGTTTTAATTCCGGCTTCTGTTGCCAGTACCAATTGGTCTGCAATCACCACCGCATTTAAAATGGCTTTGCCATCTTGTTGATGCAACGAGCTAAATGTCAGACCGTCATCATCGCTGATTAATAAAGTGCCGGCATTACCCAGCAAATACACCCGACCATTCGGTCCGTTGATCACACTATTTAAGGTCGAAGGTGACGGAACAGCGATTTGTTGCCAGCTTTGGCCTTGGTCAGTACTGCGAAAAACATGACCACGCAGACCCACCGCAATTAAGCTCAGAGCTTTAGTTCTGGTTATGCCAAACAATGAACCATTGTAAAACTCTGGCTGGCGTTGCCAACTTACGCCAAAGTCATTACTTTTCGCAAAAAATCCAGCCTCGCCAACCAGATACAAGGTCGTACCGTCGGCATATAAGCGATTAAAATGCGGCAATACCGAGGACATTTCGACGGCAAAACCTTCTGGGTCGGTATCTTTTAACTCAGCCAGTAGTTGCTGATCGTCTTCGCTTGCCAATTCCAGATGGAACTCATTGTGCCAGGTTTTACCTGCATCATTAGTTCGATAAAACATGCCATAAGCGCCAACAGCAATCCCCTGTTGTGGGTCTTTAAAATAAATATCAAACAATGGCTTATCAAGCTCAGGTAAAAACTGCTGGATCTGCCAGCTCGCGCCGCCATCTTCGGTATGCAAAATGCTGGCGTCATGGCCAACGGCCCAACCGTGGGTGGTATCCGCAAAATAAATTGAATTCAGATTTGATTGCAGCGGCACCGGCATTTGGTGCCAGTCCTGGCCGTCCAGGCTTTGTAAGATGTGGCCACGCTCGCCGGCGGCCATCCAGAATTTCGCGCCCACAGGAATAATATCGGTCAACACCGAATGAACTGCGCGTGGTAATTGGTAGGCGGCCTGAGGTTGTGTTTGCGCCTGCAATGGCGATGGCATCAACACACAACAAAGACCTAATCTCGACAAAATTTTCGACATCATTAGAGCTAATACTCAAGGGTTAAACTGAAACAAAAACGGTTGGCACCAAGCCAACCGTTTGTTACCGACCAATCTGATTAACGGGTACCTTCCCGACGCAGAGCCGCCGGAGTGAAGTCGTTGTCAGATAATTTCACTGAGAAATCATACATTTTGTCTTCATTATCCAGACCAATCGCAATATAACGGCGAGAGTTCAGATCATGATAAACCTCTAATGTACTCCAGTGAGTTGGCACTTCGTAATAGTTCAGACCATGTGCGACGGCAACGCGGTATAACTCACCACGCGCATCGTACAGATCAGCCACATGGATTTGCCAACTGTCTTCGTCAATGTAGAACACACGTTTGCCATATACATGGCGCATGCCAGTTTTTAACGTCGCTTCGACCACCCAAACACGGTGTTTTTCCCAGCGAACGTAATCTGGATTAATATGACCGGCCGTTAACAGACTATCGTACTTGGTGTCTTTGCTATGCAACTTGTAGCTGTTGTAAGGGATCAACATTTCCTGTTTGCCTTTAAGCGACCAGTTGTATCGATCCGGAGAGCCGTTAAACATGTCGAAGTCATCAGTGGTACGCAGACCATCAGATGCGGTACCTGGTGCATCGTAAGCCACGTTTGGCGCACGACGAACACGACGTTGACCAGTGTTATACGTCCAAGCCTGACGCGGCGTTTTTACCTGATCCATCGTCTCGTGGACTAACAAAGCGGTCCCTGCCAGACGTGCTGGTGTCGTAACGCTTTGTTTAAACCGGAACAGAATGTTTTCCGCCTGTAACGCTTCAGCAGTCGCACTTGGATCCGAATACTTAAACATGATCTCTTCGTTAAAGCCGATCAAGGTATACGCACCTGTTGCTGTCGGTGCAGCCTGACCACCATTACGGCTGGCTGCAACACCGCGGAAGCGAACGATATGGTTCCAAACCGCTTCTAAACCGTTGGCTGGAATTGGAAATGGAATACCAATGGCTGCATTGATAATCCCGTTTCCGCCTTGCACCAACTCGGCAGAGCCCGCAATTTTCTTCGTGGCATCATAAACATACTGCGGATATGACGCTGAACGATGTGTAGGATACACATTCATTTTGTATGTTTCTGGGTACAGGTTAAACAAAGCCTGTTGACCTGGAGACAGCAACGTTTTGTATTGCTCCATATTGGCTTTATTGACTGTAAATACCACTTTATCTGCCGCGAACGGATCAGGATGGTGGTCACCTGGTTTATAACCCGCTGGTGCTGACGTAATACCGCCAGTCCATGCTGGAATACTTCCGTCCTTATTGGCAGCTTTTTCAGCACCGAGTGGTGTCAAATCAACGCCAAGACGAGCAACCTGATCAGCAGGTAATTTGGCCATTGCGCCACAGCTCAGTACTAATGCAATGGCGGACGATAATAGGGTGAGTTTTTTCATAAGACTATCTCGTCCCTTATAGTGAGTATTTAATGTTAAAAGACACAAAATCACGGTCTTCAGTATTGTTCGTCGTCCCTACACCACCGAAAAAGGCGTTGTATGAAACTTCTGCTGACCATTGGCTCAGATAATCAAAAGCTAAACTATAGCTCAGTGATTTTTTGTCTTCAGTAAACATAAACAATGGATCTGGTGTAATACCGTTTACGTCATGCGCAAACACCAGACGTTGCGTCAGATTGACGCCCGCCATAATGTTGTTGTAATTCGCAATAGCGACCAAACGATAACCCCAGGCCGAAGCTGTCGGGAACGGGTTGGTCTCAGCGCCATCAGACACACCTGTGTGTAAGCCGGTTTTTGAAATCAGAGGACCACCCACACCGTTGGTACCGTAAAGTGGATATCCGCTACGATCCGTGTTCGGGCCATTCAGTCTTAACACATCCTGATCAGGCATATCTTTGATTTTAATGCCGCCAATTTCCGCCAATAACGTGAAATTGTCGGTATTGAGTACCGGACCAAACAAATGAGTAATCGTCACCTGCGCTTGCGTGGTATCTGCCAAAATGTAGCCTTGCGCAAATTGGCCAGGCTGAACTTTGTTATTGTCGAAACGACCAATTTGAGAAATACCCGCTAAATCAGGACGAAGACCCGCAATGGCGAGTTGTTCTGGCATGCCAGCATACAAAATTTCAACGTCATCAATTTGCAGCGGTTCATCTTGGCGGAAAGCCAATTCACCGGCAATTGAAGTGCCTTCTAAAGTGGTGTTAAAGCTAAAACCGTACAGCTTAATGTCTTCCGGGTATTCAATTAGCCCTTTTGACATCGCTTTTAAACTAGACACGTTTTCTTTGGTGATATTACCGGCATTGGCCGCTAAGAAACCAATATCAGCCTGAATAGCTGCAGTACGGAAATCTGATGCGATACCAGAAATCACCGGTGTACGGCTATGATAATTCATGTGGTACAAAGCGAATTCGGTGTCGTTCAGATCTGGAGAGAAGTACTCTAACTTCAGACCATATTGACCACCGTCGTCCGGTTCGATTTCACCAGCATCACCATAAGGACGCAAAGTCACTTTGGTCGGATATGCCAGATAAGCTTGAGACAGTTGACCAAGCGCTGTTTGTGCGGCTTGTTTCGCTGCTGCCGGCGCATTCGGATTTGCCAATACCGCACTTGCTGCGGCAACACTGCTACCAATGCCATTAAGGCCAGCTAACAACGTCGATAAATCAATATCCGGGTTACCTGCAAAACCTAACTGAATGTTCTGAGCATAACCGCCTTTACCGGCAAAGTCGTTGGTGGAGAAGTATGAGCCAGGTACAGGTAAGTAACTGTTTTTCCACTCGTATTGGTAAAATATTTCAGCAGAAAGTTGTTCGGTGATGCCTAAAGATGCAGTGAACATCCCAACTGGGATATACGCTTCTTTTAAATCTGCACCTGGTAAACGGGCAATACCGACATCGATAGGCGTGATGTTAATACCATGCTGGATTAAGGTACTTTCACCCCAACTTAACACCTGATTACCTAAACGAAGTGATAACGGGTTAGCGCCATCATTTAATGCAAAGTTCGCGAAGATATAAGCGTCGAGTAAACGGATATCACGGCAGGCTAAATCCCTGGCATCATCATCCGCGCAAGGGTCAACATGATTGCCTGAAACCGGATTGGTGTAAGCGCCTTTGTCATCCATCAACGCCGAGTCATAGAAATACATAAACCGGGTAAACAGACCAAAATCGCCTTTGGTAATGGATAACTCGTGAGTGCCTTTAAACAACTCAGAGAATTTATCGCCTTTGTCATAATTCAGGTTACCGGCATCACCATTTGACGAGTAGCTACCAGGATTCTTCCAGATTTCAGACGATGGATAAATGTTATTGGTCGCGGCATTGTAGCCAGTCCAGTTAAATCTTGGATGATTAACTTTACTGATGGTATCCCAATTCCGATCTTCAGTGCGGTAGCTGGCACCATAAGAAAAGCTTGAGTCGAATACAACTTCAACGTCGTCGCCAATTGTAAAATTGGCCGCTTGGATTGATGTTGCAGACAAGGCTAACAGCGCAGACGCGACGCCTATTGCTAAAGAACTTTTAGCAAAGGCAAATGGTCTTTTGTTCATCTTGTGATCTCCCCCCTGTCCCTGCAGGTATATTTTGTTTTTGTAATGAATGGGTGATTTCAACTGCTCTGATCTCTACCCACTTAATTAAAATAATTACATCATTTTCTAATGGGCGCAAGGCTTGGTTTGCCGTAAATCTGTTGATTTGGCTTTAGTTTTTTCGGCAAGTGTCGTGTTCAGCTTGTTTCCTGTTGCTGTTAAGTTTAACTACATTTTGCTATCTGCCAAATTAATCATCTAACCTAATGAAAATTAACAGCAAATAACATAAAAATGTCACACCCGTTTTAATCTACCGTTTAAAGCATATACTCTAATTTAATTTTTTCAGCGCAACAAACTTACCCTCTTGAGTAGTCGTCAGCTCAAAACGGCCGGATAGTCCGTTATGCGTAAAAAATGCCCGAAAATGGTCTGCGCGCAACTGCACGCGCTCGCCAGATTCGGCTTGTACCAGTACATATTGGATTTGGCCTTGGTAATACCCAAGGCATTGTTCAGTCGTCAATACCAATCGAAAGCGGTAAATACGCTGCATTAGTCCAGGCTTCTTGCTACTTTTTCAAATAAATCGTTACTCAAACCAGACTGTAACCGAAGTGTTTCTAGCTGGTTCTTGATTAGCTGCTGACGGGTCTGGTCATATCGCTGCCAAGACAATAATGGCGTGACTAACCTCGCAGCGAGCTGCGGATTACTTTGATCAATCTGCCCGACAATTTTAGCCAGCAACTGATAACCCTTGCCGTCAATTCGATGGAACTGCCGCGGATTCAAATGGCTAAAGGCACTAAACACCGCTCGGACCCGATTTGGATTGGTCCAGCTAAATTGTGGATATTCGGTTATGTTCTGGATGGTCGCGAACACATCCTCCCTTGGCAGACTCACTTGCAGGCTGGCCCATTTGTCAAATATAAGCGGATCTTGACCATCTTGTTGCAGCAGGTCCTGCAATAAAGGTTTCGCTTCTGACAGTCCGGCGTGAACCGCTGCGGCAATTGCGGCCTGACGATCGGTCATATTGTCAGCCTGATGGTAATGCTGACTTAACATGATTTGAATGGTTGACGTGATGGCATGACCTAAAGAAACCTGGGCAGAAATTCCATGTGCAAGATAAGACAAACACAGGCTCTGCAACTTACGCACGCCCACCTGCTGCTGTTCATATTGGTAACTGTCACGTGGTAAAGACTGATAACAACGTAGTAGTTCGCCCGTTAACTGACTGGCGATTTGTTGGCGGAAGCTAGCGAGCGCAGCAAGAATGTCATCAACCGGAATGATCGAATATTGCTCGGCAATGCTGTCATAGCTGGGCAAACTCAATAGTTCGGCCGTGAAGGCTAAATCGGCCAATGGCTTCTCGAGTAATTGGCTAAACATGGCCAGTAAAGTTGACGGGATAGTGACTGCATTTTGCAAGGACACCGACTGGCGCACCAAATCTGACCAGATCTGCTGCATGGCATCCCAACGCGCCACTCCATCGCTTGCATTCGCGGCGATAAAGAGTAAATCGTCTAATGTAAGCTGTTGTTGTAACTTAACCGGTGCCGAAAAGTCGGCAAGCAGCACTACACGAAGATTTGACGGAACCTTGTCAAATTCAAAGCTTTGCTCCATCTGATCTAAAACCAACAATTGCTGATGCCGGTAACTCAGATCTGGGCTGATCAGTTCCAGTTGAACAGGTATCACCAACGCGAGCTTGGCACTGCCATCGGCAGTAGGCGCAGTATACTGCTTCAGCGTCAATGTGAGGCGATTGCGACTATCGTCTTGTTCAATGGTTGCAGTGAGTTCAGGAGTGCCTGCCTGTTGATACCAACGGCGGAATTGGCTCAGGTCAAACTGATTAGCATCTTGCATCGCCTGCACAAAATCGTCACAGGTCACAGCTTTACCGTCAAACCGTTGGAAGTACAAATCCATGCCACGGCGAAATCCTGCCTGCCCTAACAAAGTATGTTGCATCCGGATCACTTCGGCACCTTTGTCATACACGGTTACCGTGTAGAAATTATTCATTTCCAGCACTTGTTCCGGACGGATTGGATGCGCCATGGGGCCGGCATCTTCAGCAAACTGTGCGGTGCGGATCGTTTTAACGGCATCAATCCGGCACAAAGTCGGCGAGCCCATCGCAGCACTGAATTGTTGATCTCGAAACACCGTCAGCCCTTCTTTCAGGCTCAGTTGGAACCAGTCCCGGCAAGTGACACGATTGCCAGTCCAGTTATGAAAGTATTCATGGCCGATAATGCTTTCGATATTGAAATAATCGATATCGGTGGCGGTTTGGGGATTGGCCAACACAAATTTGCTGTTAAACACATTCAGGCCTTTATTTTCCATCGCCCCCATGTTGAAGAAATCGACGGCGACGACCATGTATATGTCTAAGTCATATTCAAGGCCAAATTCCTGCTCATCCCAAAGCATTGCCCGTTTTAGCGACTGCAACGCAAAGCTGGCTCGTTGCTGATTGCCTTTGTCGACATAAAACTTCAATGCCACTTCACGACCGCTGCCTGTCGTGTAACTGTCGGTCAACTCATCAAAATCACCGGCAACTAACGCGAACAAATAACAAGGCTTTGGAAAAGGGTCAAACCAACTGACGCGGCGTTTACCACTGTCTAATACTGTATCAGCAATCAAATTGCCGTTTGATAACAAATGTGGAAAGGCTACGGCATCGGCAACGATATGTGTAGTAAACACTGCAAGGACGTCGGGACGGTCCTGGTAATAGGTGATCCGTCGAAAACCCTCAGCCTCACATTGGGTACAATAAGCACCACCAGAGAGATATAAACCCTCTAAGGCGGTATTTTGTGTTGGGTTTAACTGCGTCACAATGCGAAGTTCGAATTCGTCCGGTACTTGATTCAGGATCAACAATTCGTCCGTTTGCACGTAATCAGTGAATTGGACATCGTTAAGCCAGACGCCGATCAATTCAAAACCATGACCATCTAACTGCAACGGTAAATGATGATTCCCTTGACGACTGAGCGTGCTGGTCGCGGTCACTATTGTAGCGACCGCATCCAACTCGAATTCCAGTTCGATACGATGAGTAAGGAAGGCCGGAGCCTGGTAATCAGCTAAACGTTTGATTTGACGCGACTGGCTCATAACGACTCCATCAGAAAATAGGTAAAAAAGCGCAGAAAGTACCTAGCCTAGAACAAGCTGGGTAGTTTTAGAATTTGAAAACGCCGCATGTGAACACACCGTTGCAGCCTGGATTAGCAACCGCAGGCTATTTGGGACTACACCAAGTGTGACTTATCGACTCTGAACCAAGCGCTCTGGACTAGGTACATTGGACCAATATCCTTGAACAAAAAAAATAGAACAAAGCGTCACGAACAAAACATCCAAAACTGATAAGCCTGAATTCAGACCTGAACGCAGATCACAGTAACACAAGACAACGTGTTCTCTCTCCTCAATGACGATACGGATAGAGGCTAAACACGCCATCTTATGCAGCTAGATGTTACGATTTCAATGCAGATTGTGCCATTGAATCACTGGCCGATGCCGGCACGCCGCCTTGCACCACCGGACTAAACACCGCAGGTGGTGGTGTTAGTTTTAAAATCTTTATACCACAATAAGCATAAATAATTGCCAGCACAGGGTTAATCAAATTGAAGAACGCATAAAATGCATAGTCCAACGGATTAATGTTCAAAACACCGTGCATGTAAGCGCCACAGGTATTCCATGGGATCAACGGACTGGTGATAGTGCCGCCGTCTTCGAGCGTGCGCGATAAATTAACCGGTGCCAAGCCACGACGCGCATATTCTTCTTTGTACATCCGACCTGGCATCACAATCGCCATATATTGGTCCGCAGTCAGGATATTAGTCGCAATACAGGTCACAATGGTACTGGTGATCAAAGATCCGGTGCTATGCGCTTTAGCCAAAATAATCTGCACAAATCGTTTTAATAATCCGGTATGTTCGAGTACCGAGCCAAAAACCATCGCCGACATCACTAGCCAAACAGTATTCATCATTTTTGCCATGCCGCCACCGGATAACAATTTATCTAGTTCTGCGTTGCCGGTTTCAATTGAGAACCCGCTATGCAAGGTGGTCCAGACTACTTTTAAAGTGCCTAAAAACGCTGGTAGTGTCTTATCAGTCATCCGGTCAATAAGTTCTGGCTGAAACAATACCGCCCACACTCCGCCTAACAACGCACCGATAAATACCGTCGGGAAGGCTGGCACTTTTTTAATCGCCATGGTCATCAGCACCAGCATCGGCAGTAAGTGATACCAATGAATATCAAATTGTCGCTGCAGCTCGGCGCTTAGCTGTAAAATCTTCTCCGCATCGGCTTCACCAGAGTGATTAAACCCCATCACCGCAAAAATAAGGATCGCCAACAATAAGCTAGGCACTGTGGTCCAGGTCATGTGGCGGATATGATCAAACAGCTCAGCACCAGCCATAGCTGGCGCCAGATTGGTGGTATCAGAAAGCGGTGACATTTTGTCGCCAAAATAGGCGCCGGAAATAATAGCACCTGCGGTTACAACCGGCGATAAACCTAAGCCCATTGCTACACCGATAAGCGCAACGCCTATAGTGGCGGCCGTTGTCCAGGAACTCCCAATACTCAGTGCCACAACGGCACATAAAATACAGGTTGCGGCATAAAACCATGATGGGCTTAAAATCTGCAAACCAAAATAAATCAACGATGGCACGGTGCCAGATAGCAACCAGGTGCCAATTAACGCACCCACCGCAAACAGGATCAGAATAGCGCCAAGCGACAAAGAAATCCCATGCACCATGGCTTGTTCCAATGCCGACCATTGATGGCCGTTTTTCAGACCAATAATAAGCGCGACACCAGCAGCTACAAATAGTGCAATTTGATTGGGGCCGTAGGATGAATCACTGCCATAGAGGTAGACCGACAGGCCTAAAAACGTGATAAGCATTACAAGAGGGATTAAAGCATCCAGCAGGCTGGGTTGTTTTATTTTTAGGGTCATGTTCGTTACTCAGTGCCCGATTGAATCGGGCTTTTTAGTTATATACCCGTCATCATTGAAGATGCGGAGGTGTTGGCTACATCGATTAGGCTCATCACATAGCTGCCTATGCTTATCGAGATTTCCTCGGTTGCCGCCATCCCACATCGTTAATGATTTCGGGTATTGTCAGAGTACGCCGACAAGATTCAAAAACACCAAACCAATGGCAACAGGTGTGAACCAGCGGATACAGAAACGCCAGATAGTATAAGCAAGTGGCGAAGTATTCAACTCTTGTTCAGTGGCATGACGTTTCATCACCCATCCGGTAAAGAGTGCGATTAACAAGCCACCAAGTGGCAATAGGATATCCGCGGCTAAATGATCGAGAATTTCAAATAAATTATGGACTTCTTTCCCGAGAAAATTAAAGTGCCATTGCGCCCAACTGGCATTACTGAACGAAAACACCGTTAGCAAGCTCATCAACCATAACACCACACCGGCCAGCACTGCCGCCTTAATCCTGGTAAAGCCTCTTGATTCAATCAACCAGGCCACCACAGATTCAATCATCGCAATGGTCGATGTAAAAGCGGCAAATACCAACATCAAGAAAAACAAAGTTCCAATCACTGCCCCACCCGGCATACTGCCAAAGGCTATAGGTAATGTGACAAAAATCAGCCCTGGGCCCTGACCAGCATCTAGTCCTTGTCCAAACACGATCGGATAAATCACCATGCCAGCAATCAGTGCGACTGACGTATCAGCTAGTGCTATCCAAATCGATGTTTTCACAATAGACACATTATTGGGCAAATAAGCGCCATAAATCATCATCACTCCCGAGGCCAGGCTCAATGTGAAAAAGGCATGCCCTAGCGCAATCAGAATTCCATTGACTGAAAGTTTTGAAAAATCCGGGTAAAACATAAAATTGAGGGCTTTTAGAAATTCGCCGGTCATGCCGGCATAAACCGCCATCAGCACTAATAATAGATACAACATCGGCATCATCAGTTTCAGACTGCGTTCGAGTCCTTGCTTTAGACCTCGGGCGACAACACCACAGGTCAGGACAATCACCACTGTGGTCCACAACAGCAGACTGTGGCTGTCGGCAGAAAACTCTCCAAACATCTGCCCGAGCTCGGCTGCCGATTTACCGGAAAAACCGTTTTGGACCGCCTTGGTGACATAAGCAAAAGCCCAGCCAGCAATGACTGAATAAAACGACAAAATGAGAAAACCGGCCAATAACCCAATCCAGCCGGTCACTTGCCAATAACGATGGGCGCTGGCTTCAATGACCAAAGAACGCGCCGTTAAACCCGGACTTTGCCGGCCACGTTTGCCCATCAGAACTTCGGCCATTAACACCGGGATACCAATCAGCAAAATTGCCAGCAAATACACCAGCACAAAAGCACCGCCACCGTTTTGCCCCATGATGTAGGGAAACTTCCAAATATTCCCTAGACCTACAGCTGCGCCAGTCGCGGCAATAATAAAAGTAAAGCGGCTAGACCAAAGCCCATGCACTGAAACGCGCTGTTGTTGCATCAGAAAACCTATCTTTAGTGACGACCTGTAGCCTGTGGCTTAGCGCCAAAACATCAAGTGCTGATTCGGACGACAATCATCAAGTCAATTCCGGATCTCTAACAAAAACAAAGGACTGAAGTCAGTCCTTTGTGGTTTTATTGGCGATTGCCTGTATTCGCGACTATTACTTTTTCGCGAGGTGATTGCTCATAATTAGATCAGAGGTAATTAAAGCCGCCTCTTCCAGGAACGGGTCTAATTTTTCCAGCTTTTCCGGCGCATCTTCAACCTTCTTCACCGCTGGTAATTTCAATCGGGTCAAACGCTCATTGGTCCGCGCTAATTCTTTTGCTGCCAGCTCATCTTTTTTCGCTAAACGTTCTTTTTCATTTAACGAGATTGTTTTGACATCTTTTTCGCGCTGATAATCCGCAATATCCTGTTGCAGGAAATTAAATTCTGGCTCAGTTGCGACGCGCTTTTGGTGTTTTTCATTCAGCACTGGCAGGATCACTTTCAGATCAGGTGAGCTGGTATAGACCGCCGCCGGAATCGAATCCCAAGGCAACGCATTTTTCTCTTTACTCTCACCCCATTCCGCCGGGTCGATTGGCGACGGGAACGCAATGTCTGGTACTACGCCTTTATGCTGGGTACTACCACCATTAATCCGGTAAAACTTAGCAATGGTGTATTGAACACTGCCCAGTTCGCCGTCAAAAGTATCGTAAATACGCCCTAAACCACGATGTTGTTGTACAGTGCCTTTACCAAAAGTGTGTTCGCCAATAATCACTGCCCGACCATAATCTTGTAATGCCGCGGCAAAAATTTCAGAGGCTGAAGCACTATACCGATCGACCATAATGGTCAGCGGACCTTCGTAAAAAATGCTCGCGTCGGTATCATCATTTTGCATGATCCGGCCACTGCCCTCACGAATTTGCACAACTGGGCCTTTATCAATAAACAAACCCGTCAAGGTAATTGCTTCTGGTAATGAACCACCACCATTACCGCGCAAATCGACAATAATGCCGTCGACTTTTTTCTCTTTCAGTGCAGTAAGTTCTTTTTTAACGTCTTCGGTCAGGTTGTTGTAGAAACTCGGAATATTGATCACGCCAATATTTTTACCGTTTTCATGTAACAAAGATTTAAATACCTCGCCTTTGGCGGCGCGGTCTTCCAAGCGGATCTTGTCACGAACAATTTCAATTTGTTGCGGTGCAGTGCCAGCGATATCGCTCGCTGCCATCACCTGTAACCGGACTTTAGAACCTTTCGGGCCTTTGATCAGATCAACAACGTCATCTAAACGCCAGCCTACAATATCAACAAATTCTTCGCTACCTTGCGCCACACCAACGATTTTATCTTTTGGTTTGAGCTTTTTCGTCAGATCAGCCGGACCACCAGGCACCAGGCTCGCAATGACAGTGAAATCGTCGTCAAGTTGCAACACTGCACCAATCCCTTCCAAACTCAGGTTCATTTCCTGCTGGAATCGATCGGCACTGCGTGGCGATAGGTAAGATGTATGAGCTTCGATACTGCGGGCGTAGGAATTAAGTATCAGCTGGAAAATATCTTCGCTTTCAGTTTGAGCTAACCGCTTTTTAGCGCTTTTATAGCGTTTTAACAGCAACTCTTTAATTTCTTCCGGCTTTTTGCCGGTCAATTTTAAATTGAGTGCATCAAATTTTACCCGCTCGCGCCATAACTCATTTAATTGAGCAATGTCCGCAGGCCAAGGTGCACCTTCACGCTCATATTCGTAGCTGTCAGCCGTACTAAAATCAAAAGGTTTTTCCAATAATGAAATTGCATAATCAAAACGTTCAGCACGACGCTGTAAACTTAAATTAAACATTTCAAAAGCAAAGTCAAACTGACCTTTTTGGATAGCGTCGTCGAACTGGAATTTGTATTGCGCAAAAGCGTCAATGTCGCTTTTGAGCATCACATTGTGGAAATAATCTAAACTATCCAGATATCGCTCGAACACTTTTGCTGATAATTCATCATCAATTTTCACCGGTAAATAATGGCCACGGGTAAAAATTGCGGCAACACGTTTGCTGGCGGTGAAATGCTGATCTAATTGTGCCAGTTTGGGCATGGTCACTGTATCAGTGGTCACGGAGGCAAGCGCAGAGCTGCCCATAACAATCAAAAGCGCTGCGGCGATACTGGATAATTTTTTCATCTGAGACTCTGTATGGTTAAGCCTGATACAAACTGCCGCTGTGCGTTTTGACCACCATTCCTGAGGCTAACTGCACCACGACATCCTGTTTAACTACTTCGACTACAGTGGCTGGCATTGGGTTCTTGCCCAACTTGATTAAAACTTTTGCACCAACAACTAAATCAACTGCGGTTGCTGCCTGCAACTCTTTCTCTGCTACGACAGGCGCAGCAACAGCGGCAGGCCGCTTCTGATTCAGATTAGAACTTTTTGCTGGTTTAGCGGCAGTTTTGGCTGGATTTCTTTTGTAAGCAGGTTTGTCAGTTTTAGAAACATCTGTCGCAGCAGGCTGTGATGCATCGGCCTGTGCCTTTTGCTGTTGCTGACGCGCTTTGTGTTCCAGAGCTTTGGCCTTGCGGACTTCGGCCGCCTTGGCTTTGCTTTCTAACAACGTTTTTGCAGCATGCTCTGCTTGTTGTTCATCAACCAGTTCGCCAGCAACACCTTCCAAATCAATCCTGGCAACTCCTGCCTTGACCGCATCCAGATAACGCCAGCTGGAGGTGTACACCCGAAGCGCCTGACGCAGTTGCGTTTTACTGAACAATGGATTGTCATTCAGGCGCTCAACTAAGTCCTGGAAAATACCAATTTTCAGAGGTTTGGCTTCACCGGTCTGGCTAAAGCAAAGTGGAAACTGCTGTGCTAACAAAGCAACAATTTCTTTGACGTTGTGCGGTTTAACTTGTGGTTCGACTTGGCTAGTCATGCATCAATACTCTTCATCTTCTTCGTCATTTTCTTCATCGGTATCGCTGTCGTCATGATCTTCATTGTCGTCAGCATCGTCTTCGTCTTCATCCGCATTGGACAGCGTTTTTCGCATATGAGCTTGCGCCCAGTCGATCAACTCATATTCGTCAGCATCTAGAATAATAGTGCTGCCGCGAAGTTGATCCCAGATTTCATGTAGTACGCGGTCAATAAGATCGGCATCTGTGTCGTCTGGAATTTTATCCCAAACCGCATGGTATATAGCATTGATCCGGTCTGCAACTAACTCTTCTTCTCCTTCCCAGTCTCCGACATCGGAAATGGACAATAAATAGTCCTGAATGGAAACTAAATCTTTCATAAAGTTTGTTCCAGACGCTGCTCAAAAACAGCAACGAGCTCGGCAAGACCTTGTTGATCATCAAGATCAAAACGGGCCAATGAAGGGCTATCGATATCGAGCACCGCGATGACCTGCCCCTGATAGCGGACTGGCAACACAATTTCAGAATTACTCGCTGCGTCACAGGCGATATGACCCGGAAATTCGTGCACATCGGTCACTAACTGGATTTCGCCGGTTGCGACAGCGGTACCACACACACCTTTGCCAACCGGGATCCGAACGCATGCAACTTTGCCCTGAAATGGGCCTAAAACTAATTCACCCTGGCGTAAAATATAAAAGCCTGACCAATTCAGATCAGGCATTTCATGAAACAGCAGCGCACTGAGGTTTGCCATGTTGGCAATCATATCCGACTCATCAGCAATTAAGGCTTGAGCCTGCGCTACTAATGTGCGGTAAAAGTCTAATTTTTCAGCAAGCATTTATCTTTAACATATGGTCACTACAATGGGGCCTACCATACTTGGTTTGGCCATAAAATTAAACCTTTGCCGCTAACATTTCTCAGGGTTTAGCCAGTTCAAACTGGATTGTCAGGTCAGCCCTGACATTGTTGCTGCCAAACTGTACAGCTTCAGCTGCCATCATCGCCATTTTTAGTCTTGGCGCTGGTGAACTGCCTTGCTCTTGAATTTGATGAACCCGTGCAATTTTACGACCACTAAGCTTAGCCAAAGCGTTGGCTTTTTCCTCGGCATCAGCATAAGCCAATTGCAAAGCCTGCTGATACAAACCTTCCGCTTTGGAAGACATTAACTCCGCAGGTTGCAATTGAGTGACACCAAGCACCGCTGCTTGTTCCAAAATTTCCGGATATTGACTGAGGTCACGCACGGTCACTGTTACTTCGCGCTCCACCCGAAACAATTCAGTGGTGGTTTTTTCCGCTTGATACTCCGGATAAATCCGCAGTGGCGCGTTGTTGATATCTGTATTTTTCACTTTTAGTTTTTGCAACATGGCGGTAATTTGCGCAACTTTGTTGTCAACGTCTTTTTTCGCCTGACTGACTGCGGCTTGACGACTACCAATCGTCATTGTTAAACGAGCGAAATCCGGCGTAGTCGGCACCGCACCAGAGCCTTGCACAGTAATGAGCGCCATGGACGGCTCAGCCATAACGCACATCGGCAATAGACTTAAACCAAGAAGTAGCGGTAGTATTTTTTTCATTGAATTTTCCTTCCTTAAAACAAACCGTTATTTCAACGGCCATCAGTAACAACAGAAACATGGACAGTAGAAGATGTAGACCGCTGTAAAATGCGCTGACCGAGCTTAACCTGCCCTGAAAGCCATCGGAACCCACGATGGCAATCCTAACAAGGACTCAGGGCAAATACTGTGAAAGGATGTACAGAATGTTAAACCATGGCCCAAATAGCCATGGTAATTCAAGGATGGCATGTCGTTATTCAGCAAACGCTTTATCAATTTGTGACTGCGTCAATGGATGATAACCCGCACGGGCTTGCTGATAAATTTGTTTAGCCAGGCTTTGCTGTGCTGGATTGGCCAACAATAAACGATAAAGCGGCACCACAAATTTTGTCCGCCCCACGGTTAATAAAAAATGCTCGACATGTGGCATCACTGGTAAATAATTCAGCGGAATGGTTAACCGGCTCCAGGCGACGAAAATTTCTGCATTACTACTTTGGCTCAGTGAAAACGCCTTGTCTAATTCAGCCAATTGCGCCGGTGCTAAATCCCGCGGTAACTGATTGATGAAATGCAACCATTCGTGCACTGACCATTCACTCGTAGGCAAGGCCGCTAGTGCGATATCCTGTTTTAACCAGGATTGCAGTTGCGTCGATACCTTAACAAATGCATCTGATGGTTGCTGCGGGTAATCGGCAGGCAATCCAGGTCCAAACACCCACTGATCAACGACCTGTTTGCTAACAATCCCTGGATATTTTGCCATGAGTTCTTGCTGTAAAAATTGTAAGAAAGTCTCTGTATCCATGGATTGAAAAGCAAACTTCTTAAAATAGGCGCTGATAAACTTGTCAAAATTTGCCTGGCCAAACTTGTTTTCTAAAAATTGTAAAAACAACTGACCTTTCACATAAGCGACCTGGCTAAACGCATCATCCGGATTGCGGCCGTCCAATTGCAATTTCAATGCAGTATCTTCGGGTTCTAGTGTCGCCATATCCCGCTGCAATTCTTTGACACCTAAACTGTATTCCATCGCCGCACGCGCTGGACCGTAAACTTCCGCCATCAATCGATTTTCAAAAAAACTGGTAAACCCCTCATTGAGCCATAAGTCATCCCAATTGCTGTTTGTCACCAGATTGCCTGACCACGAATGCGCCAATTCATGCGCTATCAGACTGACCAAGCTTTTATCACCGGTAATGACCGTTGGCGTAATAAACGACAAGCGTGGATTCTCCATGCCGCCAAATGGAAAACTGGCCGGTAAAATGAGTAAGTCGTAACGACCCCAAGGATATTCGCCATAAAGTTTGCTGGCGACATCGATCATTTTCTGCGTATCGCTGAACTCAGCAGCGGCTTTTGCTAACCATGTTTTTTCCGCATAAATACCGGTTTGTTCTGACATACTCTGGAAATGTAAATCACCTACCGCAATCGCAATCAGATAGGCCGGAATAGGTTGTGGCATAACAAACTGATAATCGCCGTCTCGTTCGGTATTTTTGCTGTTATCGGCACTCATTACAGCCAACAATTGTTGAGGCGTGCGAATACGTGCCTGATAAGTCACCCGAACGGCCGGCGTGTCCTGCAGTGGG
>JAHJNE010000259.1 GCA_018820995.1 Gammaproteobacteria bacterium
CGAAGGCCAGCCGGTGGTGCATTTGCAACACGGTATTGGACGTTATCAGGGCTTGCAGGTACTGGATGCCGCCGGCATTACTGCTGAGTTTGTCACTATTGAATATGCCGGTGGCAGCAAGCTTTATGTGCCGGTGTCGTCGTTACATTTACTCAGCCGTTATTCTGGCGCCGATCAAGATCATGCGCCGCTACATAAATTAGGTAACGACACCTGGGAAAAAGCCCGGCGTAAAGCTGCGGAGAAAGTCCGGGACGTCGCTGCCGAGCTGCTCGACGTTTACGCCATGCGCGCCGCGCAAAAAGGTTATGGCTTTAAAGTGAATCAGGAAAACTATTTAAAGTTTGCCGATGGTTTTCCATTTGAAGAAACTGCCGATCAACAAGACGCCATTGCCGCTGTGCTCAATGATATGCAAACGCCACAAGCGATGGACCGGTTGGTCTGTGGCGATGTCGGTTTTGGTAAAACTGAAGTGGCGATGCGCGGGGCTTTTGTCGCGGTTGACGATGGCCATCAAGTCGCTATTCTGGTGCCAACCACCTTATTGGCGCAGCAACATTTTGAAAACTTCCGTGACCGTTTTGCCAATTGGGCGGTACGGGTCGAAGTGCTGTCGCGTTTTATCAGCCCAAAAGAGCAAAAAGCTATTCTGGCAGATGTTGAAGCCGGCAAAGTCGATATTCTGATCGGCACCCATAAATTGCTGCAGGATGATATTAAATTCCGTGAATTGGGCTTGTTGATTGTCGATGAAGAGCATCGTTTTGGTGTGCGGCAAAAAGAAAAAATCAAAGCACTTCGCGCCAATATCGACATTCTGACGCTGACCGCTACCCCAATTCCTCGCACCCTGAACATGTCGTTGTCCGGCATGCGCGATTTGTCCATTATCGCCACGCCGCCGGCAAAACGTTTGGCGGTAAAAACTTTTGTTCGCGAATACGAAACTGGTTTGATCCGCGAAGCGGTGTTGCGGGAAATTATGCGCGGTGGCCAAGTCTATTATTTACACAATGATGTGGCCAGTATTGAAAAAACTGCCGCAGATTTGGCCGAGCTGCTACCCGAAGCAATGATCGGTATTGCCCATGGTCAAATGCCAGAGCGTGAACTGGAACGGGTGATGGCAGATTTTTATCACCAAAGGTTTAACGTATTACTTTGCTCAACCATTATCGAAACGGGTATCGATGTGCCCACCGCCAATACTATTATTATTCAGCGGGCAGATAATTTCGGTCTGGCACAGTTACACCAATTGCGCGGCCGGGTCGGTCGTTCGCACCATCAGGCCTATGCCTATTTACTGACACCGCCGCCTAAACGTTTAACCAGTGATGCACAAAAGCGTTTGGAAGCCATATCAGCACTGGAAGATTTAGGTGCCGGTTTTGCACTAGCCAGTCACGATTTAGAAATTCGGGGCGCCGGTGAGTTATTGGGCGATGATCAAAGCGGCCAAATTGAATCGATTGGTTTTACTTTGTACATGGAAATGCTGGAAGAAGCTGTGAAGGCACTGAAAGAAGGTCGCGAGCCGAGCCTGGATGCCATGCTGAGTCAGCAATCCGAACTTGATTTAAAAATACCGGCTCTGCTGCCCGACAGCTATATTCCAGATGTTGGCCTGCGCTTGTCGTTTTACAAACGCCTAGCCAGTAGCCAGGACAGCCATGATTTGGATGAAATTCAGGTCGAACTGATTGACCGGTTTGGCTTACTGCCGGATGCGGCGAAAAATCTGGTGGCAATTACCGGGTTTAAACATCAGGCGCAACATTTAGGGATCAGGCGCTTAGAAGCCAATACCAAAGGTGGCACTATCGAATTTGCAGAGCGGACTTTGGTACAACCGGGATATATCATTAAACTGATCCAAACCCAATCAAGGATTTACAAATTAGAAGGTGGCAATAAATTGAAATTTTCAATTGCGACCAATACCAGTGCTGAACGAATGGAACTGGTCAAATCAATGCTGGCTGATATGCTGGCCAATGGTGCGGAACGCCTGACACGATGAAAATGATGACATTTTTAAAACGCCAAAACATACCATCAAACCAACAACCATTGCTAACAGGTCTGGCTCGGTCTGTTGTTGCTTATTTATGTTTAACGCCGACATTGTTTGTGCCGGTAGCAATGGCACAAAGCATTGAACGGTCGTGGTTTGAAATAGAATTGTTGGCTTTTAGTCGCGATAATAACCAACCGCTGCTGGAACAATTTCCGGCAAAAGTCAGTGTTATCAAAACCAAAGGCAGCGAGGATTTATTAAGCTCGTTATATTTACCGGATTTAACCGCTATATTGCTCGCAGCACCAGCCTGTCAAAAGCAGCAGGTATTTTTCGCTAACGATCCGGAACTGTCACTCGAAATAGCACAAAGCATGTCACCGCTATTTGCTGCAGATGATGCGAGTCTGGTGGACTATCGGTTTCAACAAAGCAAATTTAACCTGCCATTGTCCGATAGCATTAATTTACCGGATCTATGCCCATTTGATGTCACCTTTGACAGCCGCAGGTTCAACCCAAGTTCATTCGATACGACGTTGCCAGGTGCGGTGCAAATCAGTCAAATACCGCCAGCACAGTTGCCAGTAACGCCTCAAGGCCAGGAACTACATCAGGCAACCCCCTATTTAGCACCGGAAAACGCCTTACAATTAAAAGATTTAGCTTATCAGTTAAAACATCGTGGCGGTCATCAGCTGTTGTTACATACGGCATGGCGGCAACAGCTCGCGGGCAAACGTAAAGCTCAACCTTATCGCTGGTTTGCTGGTATTAACTTTGGCCAGCAGTTTGATTATTTTGGCAAAACCAAAGCGAATGCTAGTGAGCCTGCCAGCGACAGTGCCGGACAGTTATTACAGCAAATCAACTCGTTAGAAAAAGCATTGCAGCAGAACCCGACCTCCCAGCTGGCTGAACTGCAACCGGATCTCAATCAACAAAA
>JAHJNE010000260.1 GCA_018820995.1 Gammaproteobacteria bacterium
ATGCATGCTGTCTGTTGTCAGTCTGTCGCTTCATGCTGACGAATTAAAACCGCTGTTACAACCTCTGACCGTCGAACAAGGTTTATCCCGTGGTTCTATTCGTAACTTACTGATCGATAAAGATGGTTTTTTGTGGACAGCGACCAGTAATGGATTAAACCGGTTTGATGCTACGCGCAATCTAATTGTCGGCGCTGGAGATCCCAAATTCTCCGGCTTAGCTTTTAGCCAAGTTTTTGAACATCTGCCGAATCAAATTTGGGCCGTCGCCAGCCAGGTCGGGATCTTTCGTATTGATAAAACAACCGGTGATATCCGGCTGATCCTGGATTTATCCACGCAAGAGCAACTTGAATTGCCGTCTTTGACTGTAGTCATCGTCGAAGACATGGACCATTTCTTGGTCGCAATTAACGGTGGTGTCTACCGTTATTCAATTCCCTCGCACCAATTAACCGAGTTGTTTAACTTACGCCAAGCCAACATCGAACTTGGGGTCATTCGCCAACTTTGGCGACATCAGGACCAACTGCTGGTGGGCAGCAACCACGGTTTGTTCAGCGTCGACCTAAAAACAAGAGGCTTTCAGCCTATCCTGCTCGAGCTTGATAGCCCAAAACAAGAACAACCATTGATCCGACACCTTTACGCAACTGACGATCAACTGTTCATTAGCGGTCGTAGCTCTGTTTACCGGGTGCCTTTGGCTGAATTAGAGCAGCCCGTTACCCAATGGCAGCCAAAACGTATCTTACGGAATATCCAAGTGATGCGGATGTTGCAACATCAACAACATCTGCTGCTAGCAACAAGCAGTGGTTTATTTAAATATGATGAAAGTACTGACAACACTCAATTTTTGTGGAGATTCAGTCAGGGTAATCAAGAAATTGGTCAGGATATCATTACTGATTTGGTTGCAACTACCGACGGTGGTTTATGGTTGGCCAGCCGGGATGACGGTGTCTATTACTGGCACCCTCGCAGTACCGCGTTTACTAACATTCGATTACAAAATACCGACCAACGATCCGATAACCAGAGCGTTTTTAATACTATGGGCGCGATGGCGTTGGCAGAAGCAAAATCTAACCAGTTATGGGTCGGATCTGGATTAGGATTGCAACTATTGGATTTGCCGACCGGACTTTTGAAAAAGTTTGATTATCCTGATGACATTCCTGCTGATTTTGGACAAATCATCAGCCGAATTTATCCGCAAACGGATGACAAGTTATGGTTACGTTCGATCAACTCGTTACGTTATTTCTCGACCACTGAGCAACAATTTTTACCTGCCCCGTTGATAGATACAACCCAACATGCATTGTTAACTGCGGGCACTGGTGGTCATTGGCGTGATGCGCAGGGGGATTTTTGGTTTTATAACCTGAATCAATATTATCGTTACCGACCAGCACTTGGCATTATCGAGCCTTTGCCTGGTTTGCTGGAAAAAGTACCGCCACAACTGGCTGGTCGGTTTTTAGGGACTTTACCAAACCAACCGGCAAAAATGGTTCTAAGTGCCAACGACCAATTATGGTTGTATGACATTGAACAACAACAAGCCCAATTGATGTTTCAAACCGAGGATTATCAACCTTCGTTGGTCCGCTATGCTGATAAGATGAGTATTGATCCTAATGGCATTTTATGGATTACCTTTGACGGTATCGGTTTGCTTGGTTTTGACAGCGATTTAAAATTAAAACACTTTTTTAATGAGCAATATCTGTTATTAAGCAATAACGTATATTCCTGCGAATTGGATGATCAAGGCCATTTGTGGTTTTCTGGAAATTATGGCTTATCGCGATTGGACACAAGTACCTTTCGGGTTGAACATTTCTCGCGCAAAGATGGTTTGGCGTCTCAGTCTTTTAATCGAGGTGCCAGCACAAAGTTAAGCAACGGTAGCCTGGTCTTTGGTAGCCGGCAAGGTTTAACGCTGGTGGATGCCAGTCGTTTTGTCGAACAACCTACCCCACCACAGATTGCTATTACTGCTATCCGTGGTCTGAACAAGCCTGTTTCTGCTGCGCTGGGGGATCTGAATGGGCAATCGTTTAGCTTTAATTACAATGTTCCAGGGATTGAAGTTCAGTTTTCATCGCTGAATTTTCGTGATAGCAGTAAAATCTCGTATCGGTTATGGCTTGATGGCGCTCAGAAACTGGAGTATCCGTTGCAAACTGCGCCACAAATTGTATTCCCGCAATTGCAGCCAGGACAATATCGCTTTTTTGTGGCGGCAGTTTCGCCCACCACCGGTTTAGAAAGTACACCAGCACAAATCAACATCACCATCACTGCAGCGCCCTGGCGCACTCAGGCTGCCTATTTCAGTTATGCGGCATTATTGCTGATATTTACTTTGTTATGGTGGCGAAACCGGCGGCGGCAACGCCGTTTGCTCGCACAGGCACATAAAAAAGTCAAAATCTCTGAGCAACGTTTAAAACAAGCATTGGAAGCAGTCGACAGTGGCGCATGGGAATGGCATTCGCATAAAAACAGCATTTACGCTCATCGGGTGCACAGTATGCTTGGTTATAACGAAGCTCTGGATCCGCTCACCATGCAACAACACTTGTCGTTGATCCATGCCGAGGACCGCGAATCGTATCAACAAGCATGGCAGCGGTTTACCAGCGCGCCTGACAAAACCTTCGATCATAGCTACCGGATGCAGCACAAAAACGGCCACTGGTTATGGTTTCGTGATATCGGTAAAGTCACTGAGTTTTCTAGCCACCAGAAAATTGAACGGGTGATTGGGACCTACAGCAATATTACTGAAACGCGCGCCACTAAAGAAAAAGCCCGTTTATTTGGTGAAGCCTTCCAACAAACCCGCGATTGGGTCGTGTTGCTTGATCTAGAGCAAAGGGTGATGGCGGCCAACCAATCATTTAGCGATGTATTTGGCAATATGGACGAATACCTCAGCAATCCGCGAGCGCACGACCTTGGTATCAGCCTCAATCGCCGACGATTTTATACCAAATTATTGGCAGGGATGACCGTCAATCAGCATTGGCAAGGTGAAGAGCTGGTGCACTGTCCGGATGGCGCTGAACGGCCGACCCTCATTAACATTACTGCTGTTGGTGAAGACTTGCAGGTAGAGTTTTTTGTGCTGGTGTTCACCGACATTACCGCGCAAAAACAAGCAGAGGATGATTTACGTTATCTCGCAAG
>JAHJNE010000261.1 GCA_018820995.1 Gammaproteobacteria bacterium
GCCTTCTTCGGAAACCCGAATTGCTGCAATACGACGGCTGGTTTCGTCAATCAGCGCTTGAGTGGTCGGTTGGTTGGCAACGGTGAATATCAGCGATTTGGCAGCTTTTACCGCTGCTGGGCTATTGGCAAGTAAGGTTTGTACCATCGCATCACCAGCTTGTTGCAGCTCGTCATCACTCACAACCTGATGCAACAACCCTAACTGCAGAGCTTCAGCGGCGAAAAAACGCTCGGCAGTTAAAAAATAGCGGCGGCTGGCACGTTCGCCGATGGCGCGCACCACATACGGGCTGATTACCGCAGGCATCAGGCCAATTTTCACTTCGCTTAAGCAGAAACTGGCTTTATCCGAGGCGATGGCAATATCACAACAAGCGGCTAAGCCAACAGCGCCACCAAAGGCAGCGCCTTGCACCAAGGTGATGGTTGGGGCAGGGAAGTTGTCGAGCTTTTGCATCAGTTTGGCCAGTTCACCGGCATCCAGCAGATTGTCAGCGTAGTTTTTCTGCGCCATCGAGCGCATCCAGCCTAAATCGGCTCCGGCACTGAAGTTTTTGCCGTTCGAACGCAGCAGTAACACCCGCACTTGATTGTTAGCAGCAAAGGCATCCAATGCTTGGATCAGTTCACCAATCATGATGTCATCAAAGGCGTTATGCACTTCAGGCCGATTAAGCGTGAGCTGCGCGACGCCGCGCTCGTCGACGGCGGTGGTGATGTATTGGTAAGTCATCTCTACGTTTTTCATAGCAGCCCCTTACATCCGGAACACGCCAAAGCGTGTCTCTTCAATCGGTGCATTCAGTGAAGCGGCCAGTGCTAAACCAACCACCATCCGGGTTTGCGCCGGATCGATAATGCCATCGTCCCACAATCGGCCTGAAGCATAATAAGGGTGCCCTTGTTGCTCGTACTGCTCGATAATCGGTTTTTTCAGCGCCGCTTCTGCCTCTGCCGATAAAGTTTCGCCTTTACGCGCCAAACCATCTTTAGTGACTTGCGCCATCACGCCCGCGGCTTGTTCGCCGCCCATTACTGAAATACGGGCATTTGGCCACATCCACATCATGGTCGGATCATAAGCACGGCCGCACATGCCGTAGTTGCCGGCACCATAAGAGCCACCAATCAATACGGTGAATTTCGGCACTTTGGCACAAGACACCGCAGTCACCATTTTTGCGCCATGTTTAGCGATGCCTTCGGCTTCGTATTTTTGGCCAACCATAAAGCCGGTGATATTTTGCAGGAACAACAACGGAATTTTACGCTGGCAACACAGCTCGATAAAATGCGCGCCTTTTTGCGCCGATTCTGAGAATAAAATCCCATTATTGGCGACAATGCCCACTGGATTGCCGAAGATGCGCGCAAAACCGCACACTAAGGTCGCGCCATACAACTGCTTAAATTCATCAAAATCAGAACTATCAACAATCCGCGCTATCACTTCACGCACATCAAATGGCTTTTTCAGATCAGTACCGACAATGCCATACAGCTCTTTGGCATCAAATAACGGCTCTTGTGATGGTTTCACATCGCGCAAAACAGGCGCTACACGATTCAAGCGAGCAATACTATTACGGGCCAGTTGCAGCGCATGTTCATCATTTTGCGCATAGTGGTCAGCAACACCGGAAATCCGGCAATGCACATCGGCGCCGCCCAAATCTTCAGCCGACACTTCTTCGCCAGTCGCAGCTTTTACCAGCGGCGGTCCTGCCAGGAAAATAGTGCCTTGTTCTTTGACGATAATCGACTCGTCCGCCATCGCCGGCACATAAGCGCCACCGGCGGTACAGAGGCCCATCACCACCGCAATTTGCGGAATGCCTTTGGCGGACATATTCGCCTGATTGAAGAAGATACGACCAAAATGCAGTTTGTCCGGAAATACATCATCCTGACGCGGCAGATTCGCGCCGCCTGAATCGACCAGATAAATACAAGGCAGTTGGCAGCGCTCGGCAATTTCTTGCGCCCGTAAATGCTTTTTCACCGTCAGCGGATAATAAGTACCGCCTTTGACGGTGGCATCATTGCCAACAATCATGCACTCGACGCCACTGACCCGGCCAATCCCCGCAACCACGCCCGCAGCCGGTACATAGTCGTCATAACATTGCCAGGCGGCAAATTGGGCGATTTCTAAAAAAGGTGAACCAGGGTCGAGTAATTTTTGAATGCGATCCCGCACAAATAATTTGCCGCGTGCAGTATGCCGGGCAATCAAGGCTTCACCGCCACCGAGTTTAATCTGCTGCACCTTAGCATTCAGATCATCGACTACTGCCTGCATCGCTTGCGCATTTTGCAAAAATTCAGCACTTCTGGGATTTACTTTGCTAGATAATCTGGTCACTTATGTCACCTATTAAAAATTGGAAGTAGCGCTCTGCCTGTAACTGCGCTTTTGCTCTTACTGCGACGAAAGCTGGGGCGCAGCCCCCGGGTCGAATTTAGCTGTGTTCGTGCATTTGCTGGTGGAGCTTAGAGGGTGGGTGTCACTTATAGAAAAGCCGACCGTTGAGCAGCATGGATGCTGCGAACCGAGCCCAACCAGGGATGGCTTGCAAGGCGTGTCGGCGTTCTGTAAGTGGCAACCCGCACAGGGCAAAGTCGCCAGCAGAAGTAAAATTAATTCGACTCGTTAAACAGTTCCCGGCCAATGAGCATCCGGCGAATTTCTGAGGTGCCGGCACCAATCTCATACAACTTGGCATCGCGCAATAAGCGTCCGGTTGGGTATTCATTGATATAACCATTGCCGCCCAGTAACTGAATTGCATCCAGCGCCATCTTGGTTGCCAGTTCCGCCGTGTACAAAATGACCGCCGCCGCATCTTTGCGCGTGGTCTCACCGCGGTCACAAGCTTTGGCCACAGTATAAGTGTAGGCTTTGGCCGCATTCATCTGGGTGTACATGTCGGCCAATTTACCTTGCACTAATTGGAACTCGCCGATGGCTTGACCAAATTGTTTACGGTCATGCACGTAAGGA
>JAHJNE010000262.1 GCA_018820995.1 Gammaproteobacteria bacterium
CAAAGGCGATATAAATCTCACTGACAAAATTTTCCGCGCCTTTGATAATCAGCGGATCGTTGAGCTGCCACTGTTTGAGATAAAAACTCAATACATCATCAAAAAACAAAGCAACATCCAATTTTCCGGCCTGGAGTAACTTCACCAGTTGCTGGTGACTGCTAACTTCAACCAAATGAAAACGATGTTTATGTTGCTCAAATTCATCACCATATTCGTAGCCAAGGATGACACCAACCACAGTCCGGTTGGGCATTGCTTTTAATGAAGTGAATGCTTTAGGCGTTTTATAATAATAAAACGACGAGCGGGCACGAAAAAGCGGCACTTGATGCAATAAAAAGCGGCTACTGGTGCTGGTTTGCTTGGTGACATTCCAACAACCATCGACCATATGATTTTCAGTGGAATATAAGGCGCGTGCATAAGGCACGACGATGGTTTTGAGCTGATAACCCGATTGCTCCAAGGCAGCTTGCACTAGGGTATAGGACAAGCCAAGGCCCTGATCATTTGAAAAAGGTGGCCAATTATCTTCTGCCGCAATGGTGACGACCTTTGCTGACGGATCGGGTTCGACCGGTGTGGCGGATGCCGGAGGCAAGCTCAAGAGCGCCCCCAGAAAAAGAAGCCAGACCATCCACATTTTCATCACACACTGCTGCAAATTTAACAACACCTTCTGCTGGTGCAACCTCTTACCTGACAATATATGTGACTTTATCCAGAATCGCCATCGTTGCTATTTTATTCAGATGACTCAGACTTGGTTAAAGCCGCAACCGCAAGCTCCGCTGTCGCCGGTCGTGCCAGCTGAAAATTATCAGGCTGCTGACTATGGCTATACCACTGCCCGCCTAGCCTCGCCAACCAATCAATCTGATCGTGTTTTAAGCGCTGATCCGGCCCGAGTAAGCTATCGTCAATATGCAGACAGACTACTTTCGCCAGCACGATATCGCAACTTGGCGCTGCTGCCGGATACGGCGTTAAACTGACTAATTCACATTCAAAACTGACTAAACTGGCGGCCAGTCTTGGAGGTTTCACCATAGTTGCGGCAACCGTTGCAATATTCAGCGCCGATATTTCACTGTCGCCAGCGGCAAAATCTGCAGCACTGGCGTTCATCAATGCAAGCTCTGACGGACTGACCAAATGCACCACCAACTGCGAGGTCGCACTGATATTGACACTGGTATCTTTGGCCCGGCCATCACTTTTTCGATTGACCGAAATCATCAAGGTTGGTGGTTGATCGCTCACCAGTTGGAAAAAACTAAAGGGTGCCAAATTGCTACGCCCGGCTGCATCAACAGTGCTGACCCAGGCGATGGGCCTGGGCACAATGGTACCGGCTAGCAGCGGATACAACGTCGCTGCGCTCATGGTGCTGCAGTCAAAAATCATCAATAGCTCCGAAAGCAGGTTGAGGTAAAATTCACGATTTGGTTAATTTAGATAATTGGCATTTTTCGGCAGATGCTGCAACCAGACACAAATCAATGCCACAATCAGCAGCACACTATATTCAGCACCATTTCGCCCGGCACCGACCACAAACCAACCTTCATTGGCATGCACCATCACAATCCCAGCAACATACAACGGGATAAAGAGCTTACAGACCGGCACTACCAATAAGCCTATGGCCAACAGCGCCGATCCCAGAATTTCAACAGCGGTAATGACTGCTGCCGCCCAAAATCCAAAAGGGATACTCTGACTTTCCAACCACAGACCAAAAGGCTCAATGCCCCCATGTAACAGCCGGAACCAACCATGCGCCGCAATTAACCCCGCCAATGTGATACGAAGTAACAACCTGCTAAGTTTATTCCGGGTTAATTCAGTCATCGGGTCGGGTCCTTGTTATGCTGGATATGAGCTGTGCTGTGATGGATGTGTCGACGCCAATTTAGGGCTGTCGCTTCGAAGTTGCTGCCGTTTCTGCAGTTTTTGCCGCCATGATCTGTTGCAACTCAGGTTCTATCGGCATGGTTTGGAACATATTGATATCGCTGTCGCCGGTATTACCGGTAGGAACTTTACCAATGAGGGAGCCAATCACCCCCAGTAACATTCGCACCACTTGTCCCCATACCGCGCTAAACCGCCGGCGGCGCCATTCCAGGATCAACATCAGAAAGTGCGTTTGCAGATGCGGCCACACCCAAAGTTGCCCCAATACATGCGCCCGCTGTAATGCCAACATCGCCTGCGGCCACTGCTGTTGCGACAATGCCAGACGCGCCTCTGCCATTAATGCATCAAACGCCTGTTGTTGGATTAAATGCATAGACCCTCTTTAAAATCAGTCGATCCTTTCAACACACATCTTGCACGTACTTTGGTGATGTTAGATAACATCCGGCTGCCACCACGCTTATGTGAATAAAGCTCACAACCACCTTACAATGTAGTTACACTCCAAAACAACAATTCAGACCATAATTCGAACAACTTTTCTAACAACACTCTCAAACGACCATTCAAACAACTGAAAGAAAATGAGGGAAAAAAGATAGTTGGTCATCAAGATGGGTTCACTGCCAGCATGTTATTGACGCTGGCAGCAGCTGCTTTTGGGCGCAGGTTTTCAGCTTAATCGCCCAATGGCAAACGTTCCGGTCCATGCCGGTGTTCGTCAAGTTCGTGTTTGATCCGACGTAATTTTTCGCGTGATTTACGCTGATTCAGTACCGCAATCTGACTGACCAGAATATCAATAGCTGCCAGCATCACATAACGAGACGCGCTCGGTTTGTAGATAAAATCTGATTCCTGCGTCAGGATCGGCAAATGAATATCGGCCAGTTGTGACAAGCGACTTTCCGGACAAATCGCCACCACTTTGCTGCCATAGTCTTTGGCAATTTGCACCGCCGCTTCCACTTCCGGGCAGTAACCACTGAGTGACAAACACACAACGACATCGCCTTTATCGACGCTAGCGGCGGTCATCCGCATCAGCAGCGGATCCGAATAGGCGTTACTTTGCACACAGAGCCGAAACAACCGGTGATGACATTCCTGCGCCATAATCGAGCTGCCACCACCCACACCAAAAATCAGCACTTTGGGGGCCTGAATCATCAAGTCACTGGCTTGATCGATCATCTCTTGGGTAATTAACCCGGTGTTGAGCTGTAGAATTTCATTAATGGCGGTGTAAACCGCCGGAATGTCTTTTTTCTCGACCGTCGAGTCACTGATAAAACGCTCACCGACTGCCACCGACTGTGCCAGTTTTAGCTTTAAATCCCGCACATTGCTGCACTGCAGCGCCCGCGCTAACCGGGTAATACTGGCGTGGCTGACTTCGGCCCGATCGGCCAGTTCACCAATACTGGCACTGGAAGCATAGTTAAGGTCGCTGAGAATAAACCGCGCCACTTTTTGCTCGGAAGGCCGCAGATGCGCCAGACATTCATGAATTCGCGAAACTATATCCACCTGAAATTTCCTTTACGCATCAACAACCACTGCAGCTACTATAACAAGATCAAAGCTGCAATTGTCCGGGTTTAACGCTCGAATTTGTGAAGATTAGGTGCATCTGTGACTTAGCGGACATTCGACATGCAACGCCGAACCCTCTGCAAACCTCTTATCAATCTTAGAAAAAGGTTTCATACCATTGCCGGACCTGAAAATCATCTGCGAGTACCGCCAGATAACGCCACTTATCCAAAGTCAAACAAGGGTGTGATCCGGCGAAACTGAGCATATCGCCAACCGCGAGATCACTGTCTGGCGGCAATTGCAACAAGGCGTGCTGATCCATAATTTTAATCATCTGCCAACGAACATCCGCCGCTTTGGGCTTCGTTTGTCCGGGACGAAAATGCTGACTGACCAAAGCAAAACCGGCATCAAAGGCAATATCCCGTTTGCCTAAACCAATAATCGCCAATCCGGGCTCAGGAATAGAAAGCACATAGGCCCAGACTTCCAGCGCATTCTGAAGTTCGCCATCAACCTGACAAGCCAATGCACTGCGTTGCAACACTTCCTGCTGCGCTTGTTGATAAATGCCCAAATCAAAAAACAGATAACAGCCAGGACGGATCAATGGGATAAAGTTTTCCGGCAATACTGTAGCCGCAAAAGCACTGGCCACAATATCGTAAAAGGCGGAACCCGCGCCCGTCAGCAAAATTTGTGGTGTGCCAAATAACTGCTGTTGGTGCAGTTGCAGACTAAAACCGATGCACTTTTCGACAAACTGCCGGATCGCGGCCGGTTGATCGTCTGCCTTGACCACCCCTTCATAAAATTCCACGCCCGCCAGTTCCACTGCCGTACACTGCTTGACCGCTTGCGCCAGCTGCAGAGCGGTATCAAAATTTCGGACACCACTGCGTCCGCCAGTCACACCTAATTCCAGCAACACCCTTAATTTTACACTTTGATCGCTAAAAAATTGCTGCAACTGCTGCAGGTTCTCTAAAGAGTCCAGCAGACAATAAAATTCGACACCAGCTTTGATCAGCTGCGCCACCAGCTGCATCTCGGCCCGCCCCACCAGCTGATTAGCGAGTAAAATACGTTGCACGCCATGCTCAGCGGCCACCATCACCTGTGGCACTGTTGCCAACGTTATGCCCCAGGCACCTTGGGCAATTTGCTGCGAAAACAACGCCGGCATCATGCCGGTTTTGCCATGCGGCGCCAGTTGCACGCCAGCATTGTCGGCAAACTGTTGCATCCACCGCAGATTATTGTCTAATAAACGCTGGTTGAGCACCGCCAGTGGCAGGGTTAATTCGCCTTGCAGCAAGTTGCCGCCCCGGGTCACTGGCGGGCTATCTAAGGTAGCCTGGGCGAATGGCGACGCCTCGTGATTTAAACCTTTAGTTATACGCATTTTTAAAAGCTCTCCTGAGGCGGACACGACGCCGCACTTTCAGTGCGTACCATGGAGTAAATGGCGTCGTTGAAAAGTGGCGGCAATCTGGCGGAACCATGATCTTGGAAGTACCTTAAAATATCGCGTTAACAAATAACAATCAAGCAAAGACAATTAAGTTACTAAGTAACTGCAAGCCCTAGCGAATACCCGGTCGCTTTAAGTCTCTGCGAGCTTGTCGCGTCAAGCATTCAGATCCAAACGTTTAGCTCCAAACTTTTAGCTTCAAACATTTAGCAGAAAACACCTTGGTCGGTTTCGGAAAAAAAGCTGACGACACGCCTGACAACTGTAAGCTTCGTTGATCAACGTTCGCATACCAGCCAGCATATTTTATTGATTCCCATCAAAATCGCGATAACAGCGCACTGCTATACTCAGCGCCATTCGCTCGATACTTTCGAGACTTTTAATACTTTCGATATGAAGGCCCTGACTGATGCTGCTGCAAACGCCTGAACAAGCGTTATCCCTAATTCAAGATAATGAAACAATTTGGTGCCATTCGATGGCTGCTACACCTTATGCCATGCTCAATGCGTTGGCTAAAGTGGCGCTGGATAAACAGAATTTAACCTTGCTCAGCCTGCATACCGAACATAGCGAAGTGCTTTGTAGCCCCGAGTTAGCCGGCCATTTGCGCCAGCGGGTGTTTTTTGTTGGCCGGCCGACCCGGCCCGCAGTGAACTGTGGCAGTGCCGATTATGTGCCGGCATTTTTGTCGGAAATTCCAAAAATGTTCCGAAGCGGTGAGCAAATTGTCGATACCGCCATTATTCAGGTGTCGCCGCCGGACAAACACGGCTTGTGCAGCTTAGGCGTTTCGGTCGAAGCCACCCGCGCCGCCATGCAGTCGGCGAAAAAAATCATCGCGCAAATTAATCCCAACATGCCTCGCACCCATGGTGACTCTTTTGTCCATCTTTCGGATTTTGCTGCCTATTGCGAACTGGAAACAGCCATCCCACTGCACTTACCGGCAACACCGGATCCGGTAACCAGTCAAATCGGTAGAAATGTAGCGAGCTTAGTGAGGGATGGCGACTGCCTGCAAATGGGTATTGGCGCCATTCCGGATGCGACTTTGGCTTGTTTACATGACCGCCAGCACTTGGGCATTCACACCGAAATGTTCTCCGATGGTGTACTGCCGTTATTGGAAAAGGGCGTGTTTACCAATCGCAATAAACGCAAACATCCGGGCAAAATTGTCACCACTTTTGCCATGGGCAGTCAGGCGTTATATGACTTTGTCGACGATAACCCGGAAGTGGTTTTTTTAGATGTGGCCTACACCAACGATACTTCGGTGATCCGACAAAACCCACAAGTGATGGCGATTAACAGCGCTTTACAAGTCGATTTATCCGGCCAGGTCTGCGCCGATTCACTCGGCACCCGGATTTATTCCGGCGTTGGCGGCCAGATGGATTTTGTCCGCGGCGCGGCGTTATCCGACGGTGGACGCTCCGTCATCGCACTACCAGCCACCGCAGCCGGTGGTACGGTGTCACGTATCAGTTCGTTGTTATCTCCAGGTGCTGGCGTGGTCACCACCCGTGCTCACGTGCATTATATTGTCACCGAATATGGCGTCGCGAACCTGCGCGCCCGCAGTCTGAGCGAGCGCGCTAAAGCGCTGATTAATATTGCCGCGCCGCAATTTCGTGAGCAGCTGACGCGGGAAGCTTTTGAAGATTGGGGTTTACGCTGGTAATTGTTAAAATTGGGGTCAGTATCATTACTTGAGTCTGTGTTTAGATCAGACCTGCGTCTAGCACAGCTCTGAACATTAAACGCCGCCCCAAATTTCCATAGCTTAGTTGTTGTTGGTTTTTAATAAATCCAGCACCGCCTGCCAGGGCACATATTTCAGATTCTGACCTTGTTCCGGCATCCGGTTGCGGCCGTCTTGCACGATGAGTGCGCCTTGCTCAAATCCGGGGCCTAAAGAACGAACCGTTAAATCCAAACCATCGGTTTCCGAGCTGCCGTCAATGCCCAAAGTTGGATTGGTGGTGACACGAAATTTCAGCAATTGCCGGTATGGCGCGACGCCCTGATACAACACATAACTATCGTCGCCCTGACTAGACGCCAGCAAATACGGTGTCTCGCCTGGCGCAAAGGCTAAACCTTCCACGTCATCAACCAGCTCGGCACCGTCGACCAGAATAATTTGCTCGCCAGTGACCGGCGCATCGGCGGCAGCGTCAAAGCGCCAGATCCCCGTATCTTCCTCACCGACATACAACTGCTGACGTTTGTCATCCGCGACACAACCCTCAGGCTGGCCCTTCACTTGTAAACTACGTACTTTTTGCCCGCTCCAGCTTTGGCCATCACTGTGCAGCTGATATTGCTCGACTAGCCCGGATTTATCATTCACAAACACATAAATTTGCGCAGCGGTTGGCTGAAACAGGCAAAGGCCATAAATTTCCTGCATGCTGGTTGGGATCTGCCCGGCAACGTTTACCCTGCCATCTGGCGCAATGGCAAACAGCTGCAAACTGTTGTTATTGCGTAGGCTCGCCACTGCAACATCATGTGGTTTGCCTTTCCAGGCCAGGTTGTATCGAACATCCACATTATTCAACCGCCCGACCGCTAACTGCTGCAACCTTTTACCGGCCATGTCATAGACGTCGAGACCCATTCTTTTGTCAGTGGCGAGAATGCGGCTTAATTCAGGTTTTGTTGGGTGGTGCCAAATCGCCGGATCGTCAATCACATCACCGCGCTGCGACGCTGCCTGACTTTGGGCGGTGGGTTGGACTTGCTGGATAGATTTAACCGGTTTAATCGCGACTGGGGTGCTCATCGCAGCAGCAGGCAATGTCCATTGCTGCACTGTCGCTGGATGTTCTGAAGTGACAAACACTTGCGTTATGTTAGCAGTGGTGACGACCGACATCGCCGCCACCTCCTCATCGCCCAGCGGCCAACTTTGGCCAGACGGTTGACTGAGTCCAGCAGCGGTTTTTTCCGAAGCCACTGGGATTTGTAGCAACCTCGCTGGTTGTTCTTCCAGCGCCAACACATGGCCGTTAGGTAAAACCGAAAGTGCCACAATCTCAGAGTTGATTGCGCCAAACGGTTGTTTCACTTGCAATAACTCACGGCTCTCGTCCGCTTCCGGCTCAGCCTGATAACGCCAGATGGCATTGGGTTCACTGACATATAACGCACCATTATGTGCATCCACAGCACAGGCTTTACTGTCATAAGGCACTGCTATTTCGCGGATCACCACCGGCTTTTTCAGCCATTGTCCGCCTTGTTGTAATAACAGCTGATCGGCACCACCGCGGCCACCAAGTAAAAATAACGACAGTTGTTGATTTGGCCCGCTGTGATAAAAACATAAATCTTCCACCACCCGGCTGTTAATGGCCTGCTGCAACTGCGATTGCAGCTGCCCGTTTTGCCACAGCCATAGATGCAGGCTTTGTGTATCTGCTTCCATCGCCGCCAGCAGCAAACTGCCATCATCCAGTGGCTGACTCGTGAGCCGGACAAAATTACCAGCAACGCTCGCCAATAGTTGTTGATTGGCAGCGCCAGCAGCGGCCAGCACTTTCAGACCTCGTTGATCCAATACAAATTGCAATTGTTGTCCGGCCACTTCAGCCTGCACAAAGTGATGGGCTGAGGTGGGTAACAAGGTTAGCGGCGGTAAAGTCGCCCCGGCGTTTTTAGCGGTGGCAGTGATGATTGCAGTGTTATTGACCGCATTGGTATTGGCCGCAGCGCTGTTGCTGGCATTGTTGGTGGAAGCATGATTGTTGTTGGCAGCAATATGCTGCGCACCACAACCCAATAAAGCGCTGCTGATAGCCGCTGTGATGATAAGTTTTTTCATTATTTTGGTTCCAAATTCGTGATGGCGATGCCCGTATGCTGGTTGGTGCGCTCGTGCTGGACGTTATGATCAGCAAGCTTCATTGACGATTCGCCGCTGCTGCTAAACCAAAATCATCCCCTTCCCAGCATTTGTTTTCGTCTACTGTCGCTTGGTTAGGGTTGCCACAACGTCGCTGCGGCATGAGTTTGGCAGGGTCAGGTTCCTGCAACTGTTTGCTGCCATCCGGCATGCGCTGTAGTTCAAAGCTGTCATAAAGTTTGCCGCTGGCAGTCCACGACTGGTAACGCAGCACATCGCTGCCAAAATCCAGCACTTGATATAGCTGGGTATCTTCGGCCACTTTTTGCATGGCACGGCGCGCCTGATCAGCCACCAGATACATTTTTGGACCAGCCACCGACACCAGATAGACAGTTCCGGCCTGCTCGCTTTTTCTATCGGTTTTTTTCATGTCGGATTTATTCAGGCCAGGTGCAACCTGACGGCCATAAACATGGTCGTGACCTTGCAGCGCTAAATCGACACCATACTTTTCAAACAATGGCTGCCAGTGTTGCCGCAGCATCGGGTTATCGCGGCCCTGCGACACCGAAAACATCGGATGGTGGTAACTGACCACAGTCCAGCGCTGTGGATTTTTCGAAAGCACCTGCTCCAGCCACTGCGCCTGCAGTTTTGCCATCGCTTCATTTTCCAATGCTTCCGTGGAGTTCAGCACAATAAAACGCACGCCCTGATAATCGGTAAAATACACCGTCTCACGCAGCGGTTCTGGCCCATTCGATGCCGCACCAAACTGGGCACCAAATTGAACGCCGAATTGCGGCGCCAGTACCCGCCGCTCTTGCGGTGTGTCTTCATCGAGTTTCAGATATTCATGGTTACCTGCGGCTATCAGCTGATTGACCATGCCAGCTTGCCAACCAGCGGCATCAAACCATTCGCCCCACTCGTTATCGAGTACGCCATACCGTGAATTGACCAAATCGCCAGCATGGATCATCAACGCCGCATCCGGAGCCTTTAACAGCGCTGCACGGGCCACTCTGGAAAAATGCGACTTCAACGAGTTTTGCGCATCACCAAAATAAATAGCGCGAAAAGGCGCGAACGCTGTTTTGGCGGTGCGAAACTGCAGCCATTCACTCCAGGTACCAAGACCCTGTACCCGATATGCATAAGTCGTATCGGGCTGCAGATCACTAAAAGTCAGCTGATGGTGCGCGCTCACGCCATTATCCGTCTGAACTTCCCGGCTATTGGCGCGATAGCGTTTTGCTTGCAGATGTAACCCTGGGCCGTCACTGGCCGGCGCGATTTCTGCCAGCAGCGCTGGCAGCGGGTTATTGCCGCCAGCCACAACCTGAGAAACCAGCGATTTTGTCCGCCAGTTCACCCGCTGTGACACCGCCGGTGTCGCCGTTGGCAGCATGACGATCCGATCCGGAAACACCGTGCTCTGATAACGGCTGACCCCTTTTGGCACCAGTGTATTACCCTGTGCGTCAATGTCCTTCACCGCAACGGCCGCGCTTTTGGCAACTTCAGTTGCGGCCACTGCGCCACCCGATGCCAGACTCAATAGCAAGCCCAGCATCATTTGGTTCAAGCAAGTTCGACTACGCATCACCGCCCCTTACCAGTTGGTGATCTGCAGGCCCAGCACAAAGGTGCGGCCGTAGGTTTCATATTGGAAGTTGTATGCTTGCCGGCCGGTGTAGGCGTAATAAGGCTCGTCATTCAGGTTCACAATATTGAAATACAGCTGCACTCCGCTGTTTACTTTGTATTTGCTACTGAAATCGAGTTGCAAATGATCATCGGCATATACGTCATAAGTGCTGTCCGTAATATCACCCACTTCCGCCAGATAGGCGGACTTGTAGTTGGCCGCCAAGCGCAGACTGAGCAAATCACTTTCATAACCGACGGCCAAATTGGCGGTGCGATCGGACTGGCTCGGCAGTTGGGTGTTGCGTTGTTGCCACTGGTCATCGTCCAGCCAGTCCAGCTGTGCCTCAGAGCCGGTGATGGTCAGATTGGCCGACACCAGCAAGTGATCCAGCCAGTTGTCATACCCCGACAGCTGGTGCACCGCATTCAGTTCCAACCCATACAAACTTGCAGCGGCGCCATTGATATAGGTTTCGGCTTTGCCAAAATCTTCATAGCCAGGCTGGCCAGCGACATCAGCTTCATAGATAAAATTGCTGATTTTTTTGTAAAACAACATGCCAGACAACACACCGATATCTTCGGCGTAATGTTCAAAACCCAAATCATAGTTGGTCGAGCGCAGCGCTTTTAAGGTTGGATTGCCAAAACTGGCTTCCAGCTCGCCATCATCTTCTTCCAGCAAATAGGCCGGTGCCAGCTGTTGGAAGTTTGGCCGCACCAGACCGGTACTGACTGCGGCGCGCAAGATGCTTTGCTCTGACAGGTTGTAACGGCCAATCAACGCCGGCAACCAATAACCATGGCTGGTGTTCAACTGATTTTGGCTGAAGGTCTCCTTGTTGTTGGCAGATGCTGTATCGTCGTAACGCACGCCCAGCGCATCACGCTGCTCATGTTCATAGCGCACACCGCCAATTAGTTGCCACTGTTCACGTTCCCACTGCGCCATGACATAAGCAGCCGCTAAATCTTCGTCTACCTGATAGTTATTTATTTGCGACTCAACCTCATCAACAAAATCGGTGCGATCCAGTCCATTGACTAAAGCATAAATTTTCGCCGGATCGATGCCTGGTCCCATCAACCCCAAACCGTAATCCACCGGTCCGGCGGCATAATCACTTAATCCCAGTGCGCTGATGCCTACTTCGTCGAGATCTTTAAACGCCCATACTTGTTCGTCGGCGCTTTTTTCACGCTGACTAACTTTAAAGCCGGTTTTTAATTGCAATGCGCCCTTGGGTTGGATCAATTCACGGCTGAGATCAAACCGGACATTGCGTTCTGTTTCTTTGGTGAAGGTATCGCCCATTTCGACTTCATCGAACTCATAACCGTCAGCGAGATAAGCCGCCGATGGCGCGGTTAAGCGGATTTGTTGCTGGCCGGAAAAACCCACACCAGCGTCAAAATCCTGGGCAAAATCAGCGCCGGCAATATGAAATGGTGTTTTTTCATCCGCTTTGCTGGTGCCTGCTTCCAACAGCCATTCCCAGTTACCGACCCGTTGTTTAGTCCCTACCACCAGCGCGCTGATGCTTTGTGTTTCATCGCGGTGTTTTAACGAGTGGATCAGCGTTGCTTCACCGGTGTTGCCGGCAAGTAACGGATCTGCAAACTCGACAATCAAGCCCTGACGCGCTTCGGCGTCGGTAAAGCGACTGTATAAACTACGCAGGTAATATTCGCCATCATTGCCAGGGCGATAATCCAGATTCAGCGCCAACCCAATCCGTTCGCGGCTGATTTCATAATCGCGCAGTTCAAATTCTTCCAAACCTTCGTCAAAATCCCAGCTGCCGCCGGTTTCAACGTTGTCCGAACCAAATTTGCGTTTGGCATAACTCCCCGCCAGCGCAATCCCCAGCACATCAGTTTCACCGGCTGCGTCCAGAATCGTGCTGTAAACACCCGATATTTTTGGGCTGCTGGCGCTGACTAACTGGTTGTAACCGCCTTCTGCGGTGACCGAATAAAAATCGCTACTGCGATCAAAGGCCGACAAACTCTTAATTTCGACGGTGCCGCCCAGAGATCC
>JAHJNE010000263.1 GCA_018820995.1 Gammaproteobacteria bacterium
AGTTAGTGTTTGAAGGTAAACATCTGAATCTCGCTTTTGACGGCAAACCGGTATTAACCGATTTTGACTTGTTATTGATGCGCGGTGATCGGGTGGCGCTGATTGGGCCAAACGGTGTTGGTAAATCCAGTTTGATTAAAATTCTGCTGGACGAATATCAGGCGCAAAGTGGCGAAATTAAACGCGGCACCAACCTGGAAGTTGCTTATTTTGATCAACATCGGATGGCACTGGATTTGGACAAAACCGTTCAGGACAACGTGGCTGAAGGTCGCCAGGAAATTATGCAAAATGGCCAAAGTCGCCATGTGCTCAGTTACCTTCAGGATTTCTTGTTTCCGCCAGCGCGCGCCAGAACACCAGTACGGGCATTATCCGGTGGTGAGAAAAACCGCTTGTTGCTGGCACGCTTGTTTGCCAAGCCAAGCAATCTGTTGATCCTTGATGAACCAACCAACGATTTAGACGTTGAAACGCTGGAATTATTAGAAGACATCCTTGAGCAGTATCAAGGGACTGTCATTCTGGTTAGCCATGACCGGGAATTCGTCAACAACACGGTAACGAGTTCATTATGGTTTGCCGGCGAAGGCAAAGTGATTGAGATTGCCGGTGGTTACGAAGATGTGATTGCGTATCAGCAGCGGTATCTCCAGTCGCAACAGTCGCGCGCGCAAATTCAGTCAGCAACAGCCGTTGCAAAAGAAAAACCAGCCTCAGATGCACAATTAATTACAAAAGCAGCAACAGAAACCGCTTCGCAGCCTTTAGCTCAGAGCGGTAAGAAGTTATCATACAAAGAAAAACGTGAACTGGAATTATTGCCAGCGTTAATTGAAACCCTCGATGCTGAACTTACAGCATTGCAGGCAAAGGTTAATAATCCAGATTTTTTCCGGCAAAACGCCGACAGCACCGAAGCTACATTGAACCAATTACAGCAGACTGAGTCGAAGCTGGCGCACGCATACGAGCGATGGGAACAATTAGAAGCATTAAATCAGCAGTCGTAGGGGATTTGAATGAAATTAACGCCTATTTTTTTCGCAATGTTACCGGCATTAGCGGTATTTGCGAGTCAGGCTGAAGTCTATCAGGTAGTGGAACTTGGACCGATTGAAGGTTATAAATCAAGTTTTTCTGCCGGCATTAACAATAACAATCAGACTGTTGGCACCGTCAGCAATCAATTTAACTATCCAGTTGATTTATCGGCAATCGATTATGAGTCTTCATTCATTACGGGCAACTTATCAGCTGCAGACATTGAAGAAGTAAAAAAAGGTAACGTCAATTCTGGCACATTATCCGTGTTAAAAGGTTATTTACAAAACGCTGCCGATGACTATACCGTGCAACGATTTGTTGATGCTTTCGCAGTACGTTTTGATAGCCGTCAGCAAATTAAGCTGCGTGAAACAAATACTCCGCAAACCAACTATGAATATTTAGTTGATATTAATGATAACGGTGCAATTCTCGGTTACGCCAGTGCACCATATACAAAACAACCTTTTACGCCAGCAGCCACCGAGACCGTTCCTAATCCAATAACCCGTCAGATATGGGTTCCTGAAGATGGTTATCTGCTTGGTATGCTTGTGAACAATGGCAATCGCTATAAATTACAGCCGCTTTATACCAAGTTTGGTGGTGGTTATTCTGTTCCCCGAGCATTTAGCAACAATGGTTACATTGTTGGCAACGGCAGCGTTGGTTTGAATACCGGTATTACTGAAGAAGCAATGACTTCATTATGCCTGGGTGATACTTCGCCCAAAGCGCTTTGTTTTAATGCAATTGTTGCGGGCTCAGCGCCTTATCGGATCACGGGTTTAGCTTGGCAATTGGACAATAATGGTGTGCCAGGGCCAGCCACTGAACTCGGCTTCTTGGGCGACAAAAAGTCTGGTTTGGCGCATACGCGCACTGATTATCCGCCTGTAATCTATAACAGCTCTCCAAGTGACGTGAATGATGCCGGTATTGCCGTCGGTGTTTCGGTTTATTCCGACAGTGATAATATCCGCTACAATCCATATAATTACCGCGATGAAGTTTTTGCTGTTAGTCAGGCAACCGTCTTCCATGGCTCTGAAATATCCATGATCACGGATGTAAATGAGTGGGAAAGTTCGAGAGCCTATTCAATCAACAACAAAAATGTGATTGTTGGTGCGGCACGAAAAATCTGGTATCAAGGCCCTGATCGTTTCTTTGTTTACGATTTAAACACACAAAAATTAACGTTCCCAACTGATCTCTTTGATAGCGCCACGACAATACCAGCGGCAATTAATGAGAATAATCAAGTTGTAGGTACCACTGAATCTTTCACTGAAGGCTCTTCTGTGCGTCGTAGTGCTGCATTTTGGTATGATATGAATACCGGAGTTTTTAGCGACCTCAATAAGTTGCTGCCTTGTAATTCAGGCTATACCTTAATTTCAGCGCAAGATATCAATGATAAAAATGTGATTGTTGCCACCGCTACTAAAAAGGTCGATGCGCGCGATAGTAAAGGTGAAGTTGTCAAAGATAGTGCTGGCAACCCTATCCAAGAAGAAGTGGCGATTGCCGTACAGTTATTGCCAGTTGCGAATGGTGCTGTAAGTACTTGTACCACTCCTGCTGATGAGGGGTATTCTCGGCAGGGCGGTAGTATCGGCTTCGGTTGGATGTCGTTATTGTTGTTACCTCTGTTACGTCGTCGCTTAAGATAATTCTTTATCTAGCCTGCAGAAGCCACCAATGGGTGGCTTTTTCTTTGATATGTTCAGTCCTTCAAGCTTTCACAGAATCAATAATGTTTGATGTGGCACATTGAGTCATTATCGATATCGCAACAGTGGACGCTCACAGCGGTCTGTGCGTATTTTAAGCACCTCTAAAGACCTATAAATATCCTTGTTGGTTATTTAAAAATTATTTTAAAAATAATTTCATTTATTTTTCTTCAAATTGTAATCAACTTCAGCTTGTTAGCTATTGTCAAGAGATATCATTGGAGATTTGGCTTGAACCTTTTCATGGCAACAGCTATCTATTAATTACAGCGTTTGGCTTGGTAGCTAACGCGCTGTTCGTTAATAATACAGTTGAGGAAGACTGCCGTATGAAAAGACAAAAACGTGATCGTCTGGAACGTGCTCATGCTCAAGGTTACCGCGCAGGTGTCACAGGCCGTTCTAAAGAAATTTGTCCGTACCAGAATTTAGATGCGCGCTCGCAGTGGTTAGGGGGATATCGCGAGGCAATGGAGGACCGCGGAGGCGGCTTGTTTAGTAAAGGTCAATAGCTAGTATTCCAGCGTTTTACAGACGCTCAGCAACAGAAACCCCACCAATGGTGGGGTTTGTCGTTTTTAACGCTTTTCTAATTACAGTGGCCGAGACTGAAAGAAATCAGCCATGTACTATCAGAAATTCGATGTGTCTTGAAACAGACCAACTTTTAATTCTTCGGCTGCGTAAATGTCACGCCCGTCAACACTGACGACACCATCACCAATACCCATATAAAGTTTGCGTTTGATGACGCGTTTCATATCAATGGTATAGGTGACTTTTTTCGCCGTTGGCAAAATTTGCCCGGTGAACTTTACTTCACCAACGCCCAAAGCGCGGCCTTTACCTGGGCCTCCTGTCCAACCAAGGAAAAAACCAACGAGTTGCCACATCGCATCTAAGCCTAGACAACCTGGCATGACTGGATCACCTTCAAAATGACAGGCGAAAAACCACAGGTCTGGATTGATATCGAATTCGGCGATAATCTGGCCCTTGCCATATTTGCCGCCTTCTTCTGAAATATGCACAACACGATCAATCATCAGCATGTTTGCGACCGGCAATTGACTATTACCTGGTCCAAACAATTTGCCTTGACCACATGCGATTAATTCTTCTTTTGTAAAGCTATTCTGAGTCATGTATGTTTGATCCGAAAAAAATTGCTGTTCACTTTAGCGAACAGCTGTACGCTAAACAAGTCCGATTAGTAATAAAGGTTCTCATTGCTGCAAATAAATTGCGGCAATTTTCTAAGCTTAACCTGACGATGAGCACATTTGCATGACAGAACAAGGCAAAAAAAGCCTGAGTAATGCCGAAAAGCAACAACGGTATCGGGATCGGCAAAAACAATCGGGTCGTAAAGAGTTACGGGGCTATCTGACGCCGGAAGCTTTGGCCTGTTACGAAGAAATTCAGGCGAAAACAGACTGGAACGATAGTCTACTGCTCAGTAATGCGATTCGGCTGATGTACGCTGCACACAAGTTAGGGCAGATTGGCTTACTTAATGGTTGGCTAAACGATCATAAAAGGTAATTTTATCCGGTAGATGCGCTGAGTTATTTAATATAACTCGCTAGTTGCCGTATAATGGCACCATCTTTGATACCAACCGAGTCCACCATGATTTTATTTGTCCGCGATTTAACCGTCATCGATTTTTCTTATTTGTGTCAGCAACGAGGGTTGCTCGGTGAAAGTTATATTGTTGATGTCGAATTACAGGGTGATTTAGACGAAACTTCGATGGTATTCGATTTTGGTAGTGTCAAAAAAGTAATCAAAAAAGCCATTGATCAACTTGTTGACCACAAACTTGCTTATCCAGCTCAAGCCATGTGCCTTAAACACCGTCAGGAGTCAGCAACCGATATTCTCGAGTGGCAAAGTGACCGCGGTCTTATTCAGGTCGCGTCGCCAAGCGAAGCACACGTTGCAATTGATACCACCGTGATCAATGAGCAAAGTGTGGCTGCCTTTTTGGTGGAACAGATCAAACCGCTGTTACCGCCCAATGTGAGCCAATTAACCTTCACACTTCGCGCTGAAAAAAGTGCCAGTTTTTATTACCACTATAGCCACGGCCTGAAAAAGCATGATGGGAACTGCCAACGCATTGCGCATGGTCACCGATCAACGATCGAGATTTACCACAACGGCATGTTATCGCCACGATTAAATAAGTACTGGACAGAGCGCTGGCAAGATATTTATCTGGCGACTGCTGAAGATCAAATCTCTGCTGAGCAATGTCAATTTTTGCATGCGAATGAAGGAGACTGGTGTTTCCAATATCAAGCGCCGCAAGGACAATTTGAAATTACGCTTCCGGCAACACATTGTGAAATTGTTCCTTGTGATACCACAGTAGAGTGCCTGGCTGATTACATCGCGACGCAATTACAGACTTTGGAAGCAGGTCGCTATAAAGTTGTAGCTTATGAAGGAGTTGGCAAAGGTGCTATAGCGCTAAGCTAATCTTATTGTTCGCTATGTGAATCTAAATCAAGCCCCGAAATGCGGGGCTTTTTATTTGTGCCGGATGACTGTGCTCCGCAGTTTTAAAATCAATTTGTTGCTGCGTTGATAGTTGATTCTACTCAGAAACTACTTGAGATAAGTTTGCGTTAGTCAAAATGATAATTAATCAAGCTTTGACACAGAATGGCTAAGGCCCAGAATCACTGAGCCGCTAACCAAAGTTGTTGTATCGGTGTTTGTTCATCTACCTGAAGGTGAGCTACAAGCTCAGGAGCCGCTTGTAACTCAAGCGTTGTCGTCAATAATCTTTGTTGACGGAAAAAATGCAACTGTAAGCTTGCACCAAGCGGCAGTCTCTGCTGCATCTGAACGAAGTTCTGTTCGGTCGCTTTCAGCCCTTCGACGGCAATAACAATATCGCCAACCATCAGGCCGGCTTGATATGCAGAGCAACCAATCGGGACTGCATTGATCAATAGGCCATCATTATTAGCCTGATATAAGGCGCCAAAATCACGAACCACTTGTAACGCCTGCGTAGGGCCTGACAAATCCTTATTTGATTCGGCAGCACGCCAGGTCAAAGATATTCCTAATAATGATAAAGAAGATTCCAAAGGCAATGCTACGGCGGTGTTTACCCAAGACTTACAGCGAGTGACGAGCGCTGAGTTTTGACAATAGTCTTGTAACAATTCAAAAAAAGCCTCGTCGCTACTACCTAAGCCTTCGACCGCAAATTGTTGCCAACACTGTTGCATTAAACCATCCAACGACAACCCCTCAGTACGCAATTGTGCATCGAGGCACAGCGCCACTAAACTGCCTTTGCCATAATAACTGACGACCGAATTGATCGCATTTTCATCTTGCTGATAAAATTTTGTCCAGGCGGTGTAACTACTTTCAGTCAGGCTTTGTCGCAAATTACTTGGCGCCCGATTCACCCGGCTAATGGTTTTGCTAATTGTTGTCAGATACTGCGGCAGATCAATCAGACCAGCCCTGAGTAACGCCAAATCGTCGTAGTAAGAAGTGAATCCTTCGTATAACCACAGTTGACTGGTGTACTGCTCACTTTGTAGTTGATAATTCAAAAATGTCGTAGGTTTGGCCCGTTTTACCCACCAGGTGTGAAAATATTCATGGCTGCACAGTGCCAGGTAATTTTGATACTCTTCAGTGAGCTGCTCTGGCAGTTGTGGGTTGGGGAGGTCATAGCGATTACAAAGCAGCAACGTTGAGTTGTGATGTTCAAGCCCGCCATAACCTTGATCAACAATCCAGTTTAAAAACCAATATTCTTCGAGATCAGCAGGCAAGCCGCCAAAAACAAAGGCTTGTTGTTGGCAAATTACCGCTACATCCTGTGCTATGCGGGCAAAGTCAGCCATCACGGCGCCGACAAAGACCATATGATGCGAAACGCCAGCCATATCAAAACTACGATGTTCTAGTTCACCAATGAGCAACGGGCTGTCGATGAGTTGTTGGTAGTCTTTGGCAAGGTAGTGGCCAAAACTCAGTAAGCCTGTGTTATCGGCGCGCTGCAAACCGGTTGCCACTTGCCACATTGGTTTATTCGGGACAGGCAAGATAGTGACATGCTGTGGTACATGCTCCATACCAAGAACATTTAAACAACAGGCCGCAGGATTTAATACCGCAACTTGATCGTTGACATAACAAGCTCTAACTGACAAATCAAAGGCATAAAGCTGATAACGGACTGTAATTGGCATACCGCGGTTTTGTAATTGCCAACTATGTTTGTCAATTGCGGTAATTTTGAGCGAACCTAGTTGATCACAGGCAGTGAGCGCCGTCAGATGGCGGGCAAAATTTCGGATCAGATAACTACCGGGGATCCACGCCGCAAGTTGCAGTGTGATAGTCTGGCCGTCAACATCGACTGCAGTGCTGGTTATTACATTGTTGAAAGGTTGGTGAAATGTCAGCTCAACACCAACAAGATGGGCGGTTAAATCCTCAATCCAAAGCTGGAAAGCAACTTGTTGCATCACTTATACTCGGCTCTATGCAAAAAACGTCAGTATAAACATAACCTGTTTTTATAAAAGGACCTTACCATGGCTGAAGAAACAATTTTTTCGAAAATTATCCGCAAAGAAATACCCACCGAGTTGTTATATCAGGATGATCTGGTCACAGCGTTTCGGGATATCCATCCAAGAACTCCAACACATATTCTGATTGTCCCTAATGTGCTGATCCCAACCGTGAATGATGTAGAACCAGAGCACGAAGCGGCATTAGGTCGGATGTTTACCGTTGCACGTAAATTAGCGGCAAAAGAGGGGATCAATGACGATGGTTATCGCTTGATTGTGAATTGTAATCGCCATGGCGGACAAGAGGTGTATCACATTCATATGCATTTGGTTGGCGGCCAACCACTTGGCGCTATGCTCGCACGATAAGGATAGGCTACACCGGCAACGTAACCTTTTCAATGAGGGTTATTGTGGCGAAAAATGCTTATCTGATTAGCTTTTGTCTGCTAAGCCCTCTAAAATCAGCGCCTTTTGCGCCAAGGAGTCTCTAATGACCAATGAAGCTTTAGTCGCCATCCGCACCGAATATGCAGTGACAAGGGTCACTAAAACGGTTTTTCCCGGACGGACGAACCATCACAACACCTTATTTGGTGGTGAAGCACTGGCTTGGATGGATGAAGCTGCTTTTATCGCTGCAACGCGGTTTTGTCGAAAACCATTAGTGACGGTTTCTTCTGATCGGGTCGATTTTAAAGAATCAATTCCAGCCGGCAGTATCATTGAATTGGTGGCGCGGATTGAGCACGTTGGTCGCACCAGTATTCGGGTGAATGTCGATATTTTCGTTGAAAATATGTATAGCGATGATCAACACAAAGCAATCTCCGGAACTTTCACTTTTGTTGCTTTAGGGCCGGATCGAAAACCAACGCCAGTATTGGGGGCTGTC
>JAHJNE010000264.1 GCA_018820995.1 Gammaproteobacteria bacterium
GTTTCAGTGCAAGGTAAAGTCGTGGCGGCGGTGAGTCCAAAGCTTTATGCGCCTGCCGAAGGCACGGTGAGTTTTTTCGCTGAAGCCGGCACCGAAGTGAAGAAGGGCGACGTGATAGCTGCTATCGATAGCCCGGAACTCGATAGCAAATTGTTACAGGAACAAGCCAGTTTAGATAGTCTGAGTACGGGTTTGGAGCGGCAAAAAATTCAATCTCGTAAGCAACAATTGATGGACCAGAAAGCGGTTGATTTAGCCAATGTGGCACTAATTACCGCCGAGCGGGAAAAACGCCGTGCTGAACAAGGCTTTAGCTTAAAAGCCATCAGCCAGATTGATTTTGAAAAGGCTACTGACGATTTGCATAACGCGTCGCTGCAACACAAACATGCGGTCAAAGATGCGCTGTTAAATAAAGAAAGTCTCGATTTCGAATCGACCGCTTTGCAGCAGGAATTACAGCGCCAAACGTTGCTGGTAGCCGATCTGCGTCGTCAGGTCTCGGCGCTGCAAGTGCAATCACCAGTGGATGGGGTGATTGGTAATCTGGCGACCGAAAATAAAACCTATCTCACTAAAAATCAGCTGTTGTTGTCGGTGGTGGACTTGAGTCAATTTGAAGTCGAAATTGCCATACCGGAAAACTACGCTGATGACCTTGCCATTGGCATGCCTGCCGACATTACCCTTGATCAACAAATTTACCCAGCGCGATTGGTCAGTATTTCACCGGAAATTATCGACAACCAAGTGACAGGACGGGTGCGTTTTGACAATGCGGCGCCGCCAGGGTTGCGGCAAAACCAGCGCCTCGCTAGCCGGATCTTACTCGAGCAGCGCGATGCGGTGTTGCAAGTCGCGCGCGGGCAGTTTTTGGAAAGCTCTAATGGCCAGTTTGCTTACTTAGTCAGTAACGGCATGGCTGTCAAAACCCCGATTGCCATTGGAGCCCGCAGTTTGGCAGCGGTAGAAGTCCTCAGCGGTTTAAAAGATGGCGATCAAATCATCATTTCCGGCACCGATATGTTTAACGGCGCCCAACAAATTCAGCTTAATCAATAACAGCGGCTAGAGCCGTCTTTAAGGATATTTTATGTTGTTAATGAAACAGTTAGGCAAAGTTTTTCATACCGGTGAAGTGTCAACTCATGCACTACGTGAGGTTGATTTAGAAGTGCAGGAAGGTGATTTTGTTAGTGTGACCGGTCCTTCCGGCTCGGGCAAAACCACTTTTTTAAATATTGCCGGTTTACTGGAAGTGGCCAACTCTGGCGTGTTTTTGTTGGATGGTGAAAACGTCAATCAACTGACAGACAGCCAACGCTCTAAAATGCGCAATCAGAAAATTGGTTTTATCTTCCAGGGGTTTAACTTAATTCCTGAGCTGAACCTGTTTGACAATGTGGATGTGCCGCTGCGCTATCGTGGCTTTGATGCCAAGGAGCGTAAACGCCGTATTGAAGAGCAGTTGGAGTTGGTTGGTCTGGCATCAAGAATGAAACATTTACCAAGCCAGCTTTCCGGTGGCCAGCAGCAACGGGTGGCGATTGCCAGAGCACTGGCCACCAGTCCGCGTTTTTTGCTGGCGGATGAACCGACCGGTAATCTTGACAGCCAAATGGCACAAAGTGTGATGTCGCTGCTGGAGGATATTAACCGCCAGGGCACCACCATCATTATGGTGACGCACGACCATGGTTTGGCGCAGCGGGCGAAACGACAAATTCTGATTAAAGATGGTCGGGTGTCCGAATTAAGTCATGGTTCACACGATGCCCTCCATATCGTTTCTCCGATGCATGCCGACACCGGCGCTAAAGTCGCGGGAGTCTGATGATGTTTAGCTATTATCTGCGTTTAGCCTGGCTCAGTATCCGGCAAAGTTATGGCTTAAGCCTGCTGATGGTGCTGGCGATTGGGCTTGGGATCGGCGCCGCAATGACCACCGTCACCGTCAACTATCTAATGTCTGCTAACCCTATTCCGACCAAGAGCGAACAGCTGTTTTACGTGCAGCTGGATAGTTGGGATCCGCATCAACCCGCTAACGACAATGGCGATCCGCCGGATCAACTGACCTATCGTGACGCCACGGCTTTGTTAAGCGCGAAAAAAGCCTATCGGCAGGTGGTTCAGGCACAAATGAGTACCGTGGTGGAACCACAAGGCAAAGATAGCCTGCCGTTTCAGGTGTCAGGTCGTGCCAATTCTGCTGACTTTTTTGCAATGTTTGAAGTGCCATTTTTATATGGGGGTGGCTGGGATCAAGCTGCAGATGACAGCTTGCAACATGTGGTAGTGCTCAGCCAGGCGCTAAATGAGCGGTTATTTGGTGGCAAAGACTCGGTCGGCGAAAAAGTAAAATTAGCCGGTGATTATTATCAAGTGGTGGGCGTTGTGGCGCATTGGCAGCCGCGGCCGCGTTTTTATGATGTCACAACCGGCGCTTTTAACGACGTGGAAGAGTTATTTGTGCCATTTAGCTTGTTGACGCAAGAGAAAATTGGCCGCAACGGCAATACCAATTGTTGGAAACCAAGTGGTGAGGGGTTTCAGGCTTTCTTAAATTCAGAATGCGTCTGGACCCAGTTTTGGGCTGAACTTCGCACTGAAGATGAAAAGCAGGATTATCTCACTTTTTTAAACGCCTACACCTCTGAGCAGAAAAAATTGGGGCGTTTTGAGCGGCCGCTGAATAACCGTCTGAGTGATGTGATGCAGTGGATGGAAAATCAGCAAGTGGTGGCGCAAGATGCCAGTTTAATGATGGTGATGTCGTTGATGTTCCTGATTGTTTGCCTGCTTAATACTATTGGCTTGTTATTGGCAAAATTCTTAAGTAAGGCACCGCAAATTGGTTTACGCCAAGCGCTCGGCGCTAGCCGGCGGGATTTATTCGCACAGTATTTGACGGAAGCGGGTTGTATTGGCATCGCCGGTGGATTGCTGGGGCTAGTGATGGCCTGGCTTGGCTTGCAGGGCATCCAGCTGTTATATGGTGACGAAATGAAAGGCCTGGCGCAGCTGGATATCGCGATGGTGGCGCTGGCGATGTTGCTGGCACTGGTTTCGAGTTTGCTGGCTGGATTGTACCCAACCTGGCGTGCCTGCACCGTGCAACCGTCGCAACAGCTAAAAAGCCAATAAGGAGCTTACCATGTTTGAACTGGGTCCAATTTTCAGAGCCTTATTACGGCAAAAAGTCGGTGCAATTCTGATTGCACTACAAATTGCGCTGACCTTAAGCATTATGGTCAATGCCATTTTTATGATGCAACAACGCAGTAGCCAAATGGCCAGACCCAGTGGTCTGGATGAAGCGAATCTATTTTATTTAAGTAACACCGTGTTTGGTCAGAACTATAACCATCAGGCAGCGTTAGCGGATGATTTGCGGCTGATCCGAGGTACACCTGGAGTCATAGATGCCACGCAAATTAATGCCATTCCACTGAGTGGCGGCGGCTGGTCGATGGGGCTGCAACACAAAGCTGGCGAAGGGGAAGACGGTATTGGTTTAGCGGTCTATATGGTCGATCAACACGGTATCAATACCCTTGGGGTGGAGCTGATTGCCGGTGAAAACTTTCAGCCAACCGATATCGAATGGCGGCCGGCAACGGCAGCAAACTGGCCGGCGCGGGCGATCATCAGCAAGGCAATGGCAGAAGCTTTGTACCCGGATGATTTTCAAAGTGCCCTTGGAAAAACGGTTTATATTAATCAAAACGAACCGATACAAATCAGCGGCATTATTAAAACCTTGCAAGCGCCCTGGAATGGCTGGGATGGAGTCGAGCGCAGTATGCTGGTGCCGTATCAAATGGAGACCCGCAATAGTCGTTACATTATCCGGACTGAACCAGGTCGGCGTGATGAGCTGATGCCGATCATTGAAAAAGCGTTAGCAGAATCGAATAAAAACCGCATTATCCGAAGTGTCACTAGCTTAGAAGATACCCGTGAAGAGAGCTATCGCAGCCACAATGCGCTAAATCGAATTTTGCTGCTGGTGATTGTAATCCTCACCTTGATCACGGCCTTCGGTATTGTTGGACTTGCCATGTTCAGCATTAACCGTCGTCGCCGTCAGATTGGCACCCGTCGGGCTTTAGGTGCAACCCAGTTGCAGGTGATGCGTTATTTTATGCTGGAGAACTTCCTCATCAGCACCTTAGGGGTGGTGATTGGCGCCGCGGCTGCAATTGGTTTGAATATTTGGCTGGTCAGTAAATTTGAA
>JAHJNE010000265.1 GCA_018820995.1 Gammaproteobacteria bacterium
ATGCCGGTTGGAATGACCCGGCGGTACCGCGCAAGATTTTCGGCAACAGCTGGTATGTTGGCACCTGTGGCATCAGCGCTATTTTAATTACCTCAGACAGCGGCCATGTGCTGATTGATGGCGGTACCGAAAAAGGCGGCCGTTTGATTGCTGCCAATATTCAAGCGCTGGGCTTCCAACTGAAAGACGTGCGCACGTTGCTGATTTCGCATGAACACCACGACCACGCGGGTGGCATTGCCTATTTGCAGCAAGTCACCGGCGCGCAAGTTTATGCCAGAGCACCGGCAGATACGGTACTGCAAAGTGGCAAAAGTAGCCGCGACGATCCGCAATTTTTAGAACTGGATGCGATGGCTCCAGTCTCGGCGGTGACGCGTATTGCCGATGGTCAAGTTCTGCAAACCGGGAATGTGCAGCTGACCGCGCATGCAACACCAGGGCACACGCCCGGCAGCACCAGCTGGACCTGGCAATCCTGTGACCAAAACCAGTGCCAACAGCTGGCTTATGTCGATAGCCTGACCGCCATCTCTGATGATGTGTATAAGTACAGCGACGACAGCGCCCACCCTGGTTATCTGGCAGCATTTCGCGCCGGCCTGAAGCACATCGCCACCTTACCCTGCACTATTCTGCTGACACCGCATCCGTCAGCAAGTGATCTATGGGCGCGGCTCGGACCAGCAGCTACAGCGCCGTTAGTCAACGCAGAAGGCTGTCGCCAATACGCCGCCACTGCCAGTGTGAAGTTGGATAAAAGGTTAGCGAAAGAGCGGGAAGGGCAATAATTTTACCAAACCAATAAATGCACATTGCATAGATAGTGAAATTGAAATTGAAATCGATAATCAGTTTCATGAGTTTGTCGCTGAGAAGCAAAGTTGGTTCAAAATTGGTGACGATGCTAAACAGTTCAATCAACACCCGTATGAGTAATATGTAAAATCGATAACACGGAACTACCTACGGCAGCCAAAAGCAAAGCGTTATGTAAAAGCAAAGGAGCAATAATTGAATAAAATATTTCGTTTACTGGTTTCTGGTGTATGCACATTTAATTTATCAATATGTTTAGCTTCCGAGCCAATAAAGATAAGCAGTTCATTTAACGAAGAAGAGATTAAATGGGTTGCAGAAAAAGGTAATTCCTCGATATATGGTTCTGCACATATAAAATTGGAGAATGGTGTAACAAAAGGTTGTGCTTCGTTTAATGTTGAACTGTTACCTGTAGCAAGCTATTCAAGTGAAAGAATATTTAAAACCTATGGGAATAATGTAAGTGGTCAAATCCTGGTCTCTCAAAATCCGCCAAAATTTGAACCGGATGTTAAAAAATACCATGAGCTCGTTATTTCTACCACTTGCAACGCCAAAAACCAATTTGAATTTAATAATATACCTCAAGGCGATTTCTATATTCTTGCCTTCATTATATGGGATGAAGAAAAAGACGGAGTTGCAAAGAAGTTAGGTGGTGCAGTTATGACAAAAATACATGTAAAAGAAAACTCAAAAATGAAAGTTAATTTATAGCAATCACTGCAACACAAGTTATTGCTGCGCCGCGTCGAATATTGGTGCTTGCGCTGGACAGTTTTCATGTCACAGTTTGATGGCTTTACTGTGCAAATAATCAATAAACCACAGCTTAAAAACTGCCGATGAACTCAGTTTTGGTATTATCTAAAAAGGAATCCCCTTTGTGACCGAAGAAAAGATCAAATCTATCGTTCACCGATACAGAAATAAATCTGTAGTTTGTTTGCTCGTATTCCTTGGTTTTGCAATATTTGTAAATTGGTTTTTAGTTCATTTAAACATCGAACGTCATTTTTAACTTGGACTTGAATATACCTCAGGTGATCAAGGATATATTTTGGGAACAGTGATTTTGGGTCTAAATATTGTTTTATACCTTTTCTTTTATTCATTAGAGAAAATTTTTCTGTGTTTATATCAAGAAAACAGCGCGTAAAATATGCTTAATAATCGCCAGCACAAAGCGCCTTCGGCGCTCGACTTACCATAAGTTGCTTGCTTGTGTGGCGGGCGTTAAATTTCAAGGAATGCCGTGACCATCTATATTGAAAAGTATACTGAAAGTGACATTGCTGCACTTTACCAAGTCATTTCAGACTCTGCAGATCATTTAAGGCCATGGATGCCCTGGCTTCACGGTGATTATGCAATTAATGACACTAAGCTGTGGGTCGAAAAATGCATTGAAGATTGGAATCAGTCTGATGCGTACAGGTACTTGGTCAAAGTTAAACAGAGTGGCGAAATCGTCGGTGCTGTCGGATTAGAGCGCATCGTTCCTGCCCATAAAATAGCTGAGCTCGGTTATTGGGTTGCCGCAAAAGCAACAAACAGCGGTGTCGCGACAGCCGCTGGGCGACTTGCCATCTATCAAGCTTTTAAGGTGCATGGTATCAATCGGATAGAAATTAATGTACTGACTGACAACGTTTCGAGTAATAAGGTGGCTGTAAAGCTTGGTGGTCTGCTTGAGGGGACGCTTAGGAATAAACTGTTTCACAATTGCGCTAGTCATGCAGCACATAGCTACTCGATTATCCCCGGGGATTATCACATTTAACGAGCAGCAAAAACCAACCTCTACTTCGTGGCAGAAACTGCCGTTACTCCATTGAATTGAAAGCTAAAAATTCGGCTGGAATAAACAAGAGTAATTTTTCAGCGTCTCGCTGGCAGCCAGATTTCTTTCCTTCTTGTTCCTTTATTTAAAACTAATGTTGATATGCTGTTGAATCTACAACGAAAACCAGTTAGCTTGAATCATTGATTAGAATTAAAGATGGCAAAACTCGCGGGTTCGTTGCCGTTGAAAAAACTGTTAAGCGGTGCGTCAAACCATGTCGTTGACTGAGATTTTAGCTATTACTCGTAGCAGCTTTGGCCGCTCCCGCAACCTTCAAACAAGCGCAACCGAAACAACAGATGCAGACGTGGGCCTTGGCAATTGGCAATCTACGACCTTAACAGCCCTTTTCACATTTCCCAGGAAGCGCCGACAGATGCAAGCAAATTCGATTATGGCTCGAAACAGGCGATGGCTAAACTACGTCGTATTGTCCGCCGCGCTCTTGGCCGCGGGTTGCTCGAATGAGAATATCCCGACAAAAGATCTGGGTGCGGAGATCGATGCGGTCGCTTCAACGCTGATTGAACAGCCGTTGCTGCACTCGACCTCGATCGCAGTTGTCTATCGGGGCCAGGAATTCATCCGTCATCGCGGCGACATGGAAACAGGGAAGCCAACCCCACCGGCCGATGCGACCCTCTACGAAATTGGTTCGTTGAGCAAGACCATGGCGGGAACCTTAATCGCCAAGGCCGTGCTGGAGCACAAGCTGGGTCTGGACGACGATGTTCGGACCTATCTGCAAGGTGCTTATCCGAATCTGCAATATCAAGGCGAGCCCATCCGCATCCGTCACCTGCTGTCGCATACCAGTGGTTTGCCGAACATGTTGCCGGAACGCGCGAACCTGGTGCTCGAGAACTTCCTCGATCACCGCACGCCCTTCAAACTCAATGCCGTTTATACAGACTATGGCCAGGCTGATTTCTTCAGGGATCTGCACACGGTCGAGATCCGCCGGATGCCCGGCAAGGATTATTCCTATTCCAGTACGGGGACGGAACTGACGGCGCATATTCTGGAAACGGTTTACCAGAGTGACTACGAATTGTTATTACGCAGTTTTTTAGGCGATTCAGCGGCGATGACTGACGTGAGCATCAGGCTGAATGATGCCGATGCCACCCGGCTTGCGGTTGGCTATCATAGCGATAACGCGGAACCGACCACGCCGATGCCGCAGCTGCCTTGGGGCGCATCCGGCAACGTGAAGGCGACAGTGCCAGAAATGCTGAAGTACCTTAAATTTCAGCTGGCCGCTGGGCCGGTTGTGACGGAATCGCATCGAACCCTCGTTGAATTCGATGCCGAGTTCAGCATTGGCTACTTCTGGAATATCGTCAGCGGCGACCGCCTGAAGGGGATTTATTATGCTCATCACGGTGGTGTGCCCCGATCGCAATGCTACATCTACATCATACCGAAGTACGATCTGGGTATATTTGTCATTACTAACCAGAGTGGTGAGCAAACTGCGCACGCCATGGAGGCGGCGATCGATACGCTGGTCGAGAAAATTGCCGCGCGGGAAAATGTCGCTGGTTAGGGTCTGTGCGGATAGCCATTACAGGTTTTGGTTTTTTTATCTGTTTGGCGGCTTAATTCAGGCGGTATGTAAAAGATCACCCTAAGTTACCACCGGTTTCACCAGAAACTTACCACTCGTTGTAATCTTTGTTCGCCATAACGTTCACACGAACGTACCAGCAACTACCAGTGATAAGTCATGTGCTGCAATGAGCGAATTGCAGAAATAATGCCCGCCAAAAACACGAGCAACTTGTTGCGAGTCGAGGAAGCTTCGAAAGGTGCCCCCAACGTGCAAATTTTTGATGGCGCTTGTTATATCAAATCTAGTTTAAGTACAGCCAGTTTGAGATCAGGCCAAATAGTTTCGGCGGGTATACATTGGCATTTATTTCGATTTGCTCTGAGCTCGTCTACAAAGTCAACTGCAAAATTAAAATCGCTGAAACTGAACTCTATAAGACATGTTTTTTCACGGCACTGTATTGTATTTATTGAATAATCACCTTGTTTGAAATGTTCTGAAAATATGTTCCTTGCAGTCACCTCTGCACCATAAGACCAATCTCCATACCCTTTCAAATCATTCAGTTGCTCTAAAATGGCACCATGCACAGAAAGTGGTTCATGCATAGTTAAATCTATATGTTTATTTGTTATTTTCACAATCTCAATATTTTCATTTATTTTGTTTGCAATATAGGCATTGCCACCATCGACAATTACCTTCCCCTCTGAATCTTTGTATTTGTCCAAGAGGTATTTATATTCTTCAGAATTTTTGTCTAAATACGGAGACCAACTACCAATTAACGCTTTTAAATTATTTTCACTTTTGGCATTGTTGATATCTGCCAAATCAATATCATCCCCTTGAGAATAAATTATATTTGTAGTTGGCTTGTCTTTAGGGGACTCATTTTTATTTAAGACTATATTGTTATAGTCTATTTTCTCACTATCTGAATATTTGCTAGGCTCGGTATCTTTCGACGAAATTGTAGGTGTGTAATATGCAAAAAATAAAGCAACAACGGCAAGGAGAAAAATAACAGGAAATAACTTATTAATAACGTTCATACTTAATTGAAAGTCCTTTTGATTTAACTTCCTTTTTCAAAGGAAAAGAACCCGCAAGACACAAATGAAACAGCCTTCTTTTACCAATTTCACTCAGTAGAAATTAACATTTAAAACATTAAAAATCAAACGCTTCCAGGTTATTTAACAACAATATGCAAACGCTGGGACGGTTTTATTGCCGCAAGACTCCGATAAAAAACTCAGAAGCAATATTGTACTTAGCATCAGTGTTTACCGTTGATGGATAGCGGTCTCATCTTGCATGGTTTATTCACGATATTTGTTTAAAGCTGCCGTTCAAACGCAACCAATTTCCGCTTCTGGCACAAAGCCACGTTCTGAAGTAATTATGCCCACTTTGAGATTTTGACGATTATGGCACTGCTATCAGCAGTAGAATTTTAATTCTAGTGGTAAGTTAACTGCAATGAGTGGTCCGCTTGATTTGCAACGACTGGTAAGTTCGCTCTGCAATTGGGAAGTAAATTAAATGCAATTAACCACGGTACAACGCATTGCTTATAATCAACTGGTATCGAAAAAGAAAACTTGTCGGCTTCGTGAATGACCTTGCCCTACACTATGTCAAAAGAATTGCGTGGAGCAAACATGATTGCCAGCGGGTGGAAGTTGAGCGTCAACTATTGCTAGGCCAAATTCGGTGTCTTATTAAAGATTTAGGCGACAAGCGTATTTCAGTCGAGCTGTTGGATGCACTTGAAAATGGCAGTTTGAAAACGGACATGACAGGTCATTACATCGCATGTGCAAAACAAACAAAGTTATGACAATAAATGCAGAGTCGGCCAGCGGACTGAACGCGCTAACGCACGACGTTACTTTGGTAGTTTTTGATATATGAGTATTGGCTCAGATCACATCCATCGGGTTTAACGATCATCTGTCTGCAATTTTGCTGCATACGGAAGTAAAGGAGTGAACACTATGGGCAGTCGTCCATTACAAACATATCAGGGCAGCTGTCATTGTGGGGCGGTGCGGTTCGAAATCGACACTGACTTCCCGGAACTAACGATGTGCGACTGTTCGATTTGTCGGCGCAAGAACGCTTTGATGGTGAAGGTGCATCAAAGCCAGTTTAGATTACTGGCAGGGAAAGAAGCGCTGAGCGTTTATCAGTTCCACACTCATACCGCCAGTCATATGTTTTGTAAGGTCTGCGGCATTTATCCTTTTCATCGCAAACGGGTGACGCCAGAACATTTTGGCGTCAATGTGTTTTGCCTGGAAAACTTTGATCCAACCGGTATTCCGGTGCGGCAGACCGTTGGTGCCGCGATGTTGTAGTTGGTTAGCTCACAGCTTTTAGATTGCAGCTTTCAGATTACAACTCACAGATGAAACAGGGCAGCGCACGGTTTCACCCTCACTGGCGCAGCCATAACACCTGATAGGCGGCTAATTCAAAAGCACTGCTCTGATAACGTTGTTTGCTCAGCTGATCGACCCAAAGACCGGCTGGTAGCTGGCGGAACAGTTGCCGTTGTTCGGAGAAATTCACTAAACAAAGCAGCGTTTTGCCTGCCAACTCGCGCTGATAAGCAAACAAATGCGGATTATCGCAGCTTAAAATGCTGGTGGTACCAGCGCCGGTTTCCTGCAGCGTGGCGCGGGTGAGCAATAAGTGCTGTAGTTGCTGATAAATTTGCCCGGAAACGCTGGTTTTACTTTGCGCTTCCAGCAGTTGGTTATCATCCAGACGCACCCGGTTTACCCAGCGACTGTCGTCTTTTTTCACTGGATCTTGTTGATA
>JAHJNE010000266.1 GCA_018820995.1 Gammaproteobacteria bacterium
AGTTTTTAATGCCGGCATATCGTCGATGCCAATGGGGATTAAATGAACTTTGGGGTCCGGATTAAAATGTTTGATTGCTTCAAACTGGGCATAAAACAACTGGCTTGGATCAATCCCTACCACAAACTCGGCGCCAGCACCGCGCATCCGCCATAAGTGATAACCACTGCCGCAACCGACATCAAGCACCATCCGGTGTTGCAGTGGCGCCAGATGCGGTAATACCCGATCCCATTTCCAATCGGAACGCCATTCGGTGTCAATATGAAGCCCATGCAGCGTAAAGGGGCCTTTTCTCCAGGGCATTAATTGTTTAAGCAAAAATTCAAGTTGTTGTTTAGCGCCTGTCGACAATTCATCGGGATTGCCAAAGCTGACTTCATGAGCAAGCTCGATGGTAGTAGTTTTCGTTTTGGGGAGGTTAGAAAGAACTTTTTGCCATTGCTTAAAATCGCCATGTAATGCTTCTTTGCGCCAAATTGCCAGCTGTGCCGGCAGGACTTCAAGCCATTGATGTAATGCGTTTTGCGCAATCTCAGCATAGAATTTATTAAAATCAAGCATCGACTACCTCATGATTTTTAATGGCGACCATCGAGCAAAAGTTAAAGCACTGGAACCAGACCACGCTGCTGGTAAATCCTGCTTGGCGGAAACGTTGTTGATGCTCTTCAATCGTGTCGGGCAACATCACATTTTCCAGCGCACTACGTTTTTGGCTGATTTCAAGTTCGCTGTAGCCATTGGCACGTTTAAAATCATGATGTAAATCAATCAATAATTCGTGAGTTTCTGCATCCGGCAACACAATTTTTTCTGACAGAATAAATACCCCACCAGGTTTTAATCCCTGATATATGCGCGCCACCAGTTCATCACGGTGTTGTTTGGGCAAAAACTGCAGGGTGAAATTACTGACTACAATCGCCGCATCATGAATTTCAACATCGCGAATATCGGCCAGCATCACTTCAAGCGGGACTTCAGATCGGAACGATTGCAAATGACGCAGACAACGTTCGACCATCGCCGGGCTGTTATCGATGGCAATAATTTGGCTATTGGCATCGGTGAGCTGACGGCGCATCGCAAGACTTGCGGCGCCTAAAGAACAGCCTAAATCGTAATAGCGGCTATTTGACTGTTGGTACTTTTGCGTCAACTTGCCGATTGTTTGCACGATAGTTTGATAACCCGGCACCGAACGTTGGATCATATCCGGAAAAACTTCAGCGACCGTCGCGTCGAAGCAAAAGTCTTGGATCTGAGCCAATGGCTCGGCGTAAATGTAATCTTTTTGCATAATAAAATAAGGGCTGAGCGGCAATGATGCTGTAGTTTACCCGATTTAACTGCTGCATCGTAAGTCCGGACGTTAGATAATCCGGCTTGGGCTCAGTACCTGCTTAAAACAGCGTCAGCTGTGGTTTAACAGAATCAACGGGTGATTCGGGCCAGGGCGCTAAAACGGGATGTGATTCACCCGTCATTTCTGCAAAGTCAGCGGCAAATTGTCGGGCAAGCAATGGCGCCAGTGTATTGTCGGGTGTATGAAAAAATGCGTAGGGCGTCAGGCCCTGTGCGCACCAGAGCTGCATCTTTAACAACCACGGCTGATAAAAGGGGCGGTTGGCAGCTAAATCATCCAGTCCAATAAAACGAAATACTGGCTGGTTGGTTATGGCGAGGGCATGGACCGGTAATCTTGGTTTTTTTTGCTGAGCGTCCATCAGCGCCGGCGTGTCGGCAGTTACAGAAAATAACGCTCTGCTATCAAGGCATAAACGCTCAGTTTGCGTTGCTCGTAGTAACTGATGTAACGCTTGTTGATGCTGTGCTTTGTCAAAAAATGCTGGGTGACGTACTTCCAATGCACAAGCGTGTTCTGACCTGATTTGCTCCAGCAATGATGATAAGCGCGGTAGCTGCTCAGGTCCATAAGTTGCCGGCAATTGCAGGTGAATAAAACCAATTTTTTTGCTTAGTGGCCGGACCAAATCCAGCCAACTTGTAAGTTCTTCTGTGGGGGAAAGTTGATGGCTGATTGACTTTGGCACTTTGAAATTAAATCGAAATTGTTCGCAGGTTTGTTCATGCCAACGTGTAATCATCTCTGGAGATGGGTCTGCATAAAAAGTCGTGTTTCCTTCAACAGCATTGAAAAAACGACCATACTGGGATAAAAAAGTGGCAGGTTGACTATCTTTAAGAAAAAGATTTCCTCGCCAGCGCGAATTAGCCCACATTGGGCACCCAAGATAGTACATCGTTGTTCCCTGCAAAGTGTGTTGATTGGTTGGTTGCCAACTGTTATCACGACGAACAGCCGGCTTTGGTCCA
>JAHJNE010000267.1 GCA_018820995.1 Gammaproteobacteria bacterium
AATCGAAAAAATGATGGAGTAAATCATGCTCGAGGTCAGAATCAGTGTCTGGGCTGAATTGGATAACGACGGTAAAAAGCGGTTACTGGCGCGGCCAAAACTGAAAAATGCCGAAGATTTGCCTGATCAGGTCAGCAGTATTATTAAAGCAGTGCGCAATACCGGTGATAAAGCATTACGGTTTTATAGTCAGAAATTTGATGCTGTTGATAGCAATGATTTGGTGTTGTCTCAGCAATTACAACAGCAGCAACTAGCGAAACTGACCGCCGAGCGCAAAGCCGCCATCGATTTGGCGTACCAGAATATCCGCACCTTTCACAGTGCACAGCTGCCAAAGGATATCAAACTGGAAACCAGTCCTGGCGTCCAGTGCGAGTTAAAGTATGCCGCTTTTGAAAGTGTCGGTTTATATATTCCAGGTGGTAGCGCGCCTTTGCCGTCCACGGTGTTAATGCTGGGGGTGCCGGCGCAATTGGCGGGTTGTCGACGGACCGTGTTAGTGACACCTCCAGGCCAACCCAAAGCTTCCGACATAGCCCCAGAAATTATTTATGCGGCGCAGCTTTGTGGCATCAGCGAAATATATACCGTTGGTGGCGCTCAAGCTGTTGCTGCGCTCGCGTATGGCACTGATTCAATCGCCAAAGTTGACAAGATTTTTGGCCCGGGTAATCGTTTTGTCACCGAAGCCAAACAACAAGTCAGTAAAGATCCGCTGGGCGCAGCTATCGACATGCCGGCTGGGCCTTCTGAAGTACTGGTGATTGCTGATGACAGCGCCAGCCCAGCTTTTGTGGCGGCTGATTTGTTGTCACAAGCCGAACATGGTGTTGATTCACAAGTGGTTTTAATTAGTAACAGTCAAACCTTACTTGATAAAACCGTGCAGGCGATGAACGAGCAATTGCTGAAATTACCAAGAGCGATTATCGCGAAAAAAGCCATTGATCACAGCCGGTTTATTTTGACTGCAGATTTAGACACGGCGGCACTGGTGTCGAACTTATATGCGCCTGAGCATTTAATTATTCAGACCAACGAAGATCAACAATTGCTGCCCAAGCTAAGCAATGCCGCGAGCATTTTTGTCGGCGCCTGGACCCCAGAATCGGCCGGCGATTACGCCAGTGGCACCAACCATGTGCTGCCCACTTATGGCTATAGTCGCACGCACTCGAGCTTAAGTTTGCTGGATTTTTACCGGCGTTACACAGTGCAAACCATCAGCAGCCAAGGGATCCGCGCCATAGGCCCAGCCATCATGACGCTGGCCAGCGCCGAGGGCTTAACTGCCCACGCCAATGCAGTGAAAGTGCGATTAACGGCGCTGGAAAAACAAGCCGACCAAACCAATCAATTTAAACAAATTCCAGTAGGTTCGAATTAAATGAGCAGTATCGCTGAATTAAAAGGTTCTACCGACGCAACTCGGCAGAGCACTGGCGCAATTAGCCAGAGCACCGGCGCAACAACCAGCACTGACAACAGCATCAGCGCCTTTGCCCGCACTTCTGTCAAAGCGCTCACGCCCTATGCTTCGGCACGGCGCAGCATGAGCGGCGGTTCGGTCTGGCTCAATGCCAATGAAAATGCTTTAGCACCTGAATATCAACTGAGCGGCAGCTACAACCGTTACCCGGATTGCCAGCCACCGGCTTTGATTGCAGCTTATACTGCGTATGCTGGCGTGGATAAATCGCAATTACTGGTCAGTCGCGGCGCCGATGAAGGCATTGAGTTATTGATCCGCAGTTTTTGTGAGCCACAAACTGCAGGCCAAGCCGGCGACAGTATTCTGATTTGTCCGCCGACTTATGGCATGTATGCCATCAGCGCTGAAAGCAATCAGGTCAGCCGCACTATTGTGCCATTAATGCCTGATTTCACGCTGGACTTGCCGGCGATATTCGCTGCGCCAATGCCAAAACTGGTGTTTATCTGCAGCCCAAACAACCCTACTGGCGATCTCATTCCACGGCAACAAATCCTGCAAGTGCTGGATTTTTATCGGGATAAAGCCTTAGTGGTGGTTGATGAAGCCTATATCGAATTTGCGCCGCAAGCGACAGTGCTCAATTTATTGGCCGACTACCCGAATTTAGTGGTGCTACGTACTTTATCTAAAGCTTTTGCGCTGGCTGGTTTGCGCTGTGGTTTTACC
>JAHJNE010000268.1 GCA_018820995.1 Gammaproteobacteria bacterium
AACAATCCACAAGCTGGCACCTGGCATGTTGGTCTGCTTGGTTATGCCTCCTTTAGTGGTGTGACTTTTAGCTATCAGTACTGAGCCAAGCGGCTTGTTTCAGTCTGATAAACAACAGCGACTGCAAATGCAGTCGCTGTATTACCATCAATGCTTTGGCAAACCACCTGTTATTTCTTCAGCCATTGACCATCTTGCAAGATAAAATGACCAGGTTGAGTTTTATCGAGTGCTTTTTGCCCCGCTAAAAGCTCTACGTCAGCCAGCTTTATACCATTGGCGGTCGCAAGTTTTTGATATTCATTGCGCCTTGCAGTATTGATCAGCTGCACTAATGAAGCTGTGTCTCCTTCTGCTTTGACGACCCCCAAATACCCATCTGGCTTTTCACCCACCAACCCCTGCGCTTTTGCGGTAGGTAACACTGTCATCGCTTGTTGTAAATCCATCGCCAGCAGCGGTTGGCTCAAAAACATTAGCATTGCTGTTAAACAGACTATTTTTTTCATCTTGCATGCTCCTTAAAATAAACCACTAGATTCGTCCAACAAATGGTCAAGTTGTTTATCCACTTTAATCAGAATTTCGTGCTGAATTTTTACATTTAAATTGATATTAATAGGTTCGCTTGGCATCGCGACTTGCACTGTCGGCGTACAGGCAAATTGTGCACAAAGTCCTAAAATAACGGCAATGGATCTGGTTGGTTGCATGATTCCTCCTTTCATTGCGGTTTTACAGGAGCCGACTTAGCGGCTTGTTGTTGCTGAATTTTTTGTTGGATCCGTTGCCGGACCCGATCACTGATTTGACCACTTAACTGCAAGCTGGTGAGTAAAGCAGGTAAATCTTCTTCGACGTTAATATTAAAATGTATCGGTCGTCCTTGTTGTAAATCGGGATTATAACCGTGCAGTTTTATCTGCAGCAGTACTTTGCCATTTGGCTGGAGTTCAACGGTCGTTGCCAATGTTTGATATCGAAAGTCGCTCAGGGCTTGCCACGCCAGATCCATTCCCGCAGGTTCTTTCCCTGCGACCGGCTGGTATTGGTACTGTAAACGCCCACCGGGTGCTTCAGCAGAAAGGCTCCCACCAAGGACTTGCCACTGTGCGATAGCCTTTGCAGTGACCGAAGAATTCACACTTGATTTTGGCGCTGATGAGGGTTGCGATGTGCTTCGTTGGACAGAGTTCGACTTAGCTGATACAAGGGTTTTGAATTGCTGAAATTGCAGTGGAATAGTCCCGCTGAGCACACCGTCCCCTCCCATTTGCCCGGACGGATGTTGTTTGAGTAACTCAGACAGCTGAATTTTCTGTACCGCGACCTTGAACTCAATCTCAGGTTGCTGCAAATTAAATTGGGTATCTGCCAGCGCGAGTCGTCCACCAAAAATGTCGATCTGCGCTTGTTGCAGCTTGACGTCGCCGTTCGCTGGCGCTGCCCATTTTGCCCGATATTGTCCGGAAATTTGCGCAGGACCTGTTTGAAAACCATGGTCAAGTTGCTTCAATTGAAGCTCTGGTAATTGCATGGTGAAAGCATGTTGATCACCTTCCAGCAGCACCTGCGTAGACAAACCACCAAATGTAGTCCTGTCATAAATACCATAAAGTTCTTTTAACTGCGCGGAAACGCGAACAGTGTTTAACTGTCCTGCCGGCAGTTGCAATTGTAGTTGACCATCAGCTGCAATTTTTCCTCGTTGTACTTCAAGCAATTCAGGCCACAATGTCGTCACTTGCAACGGATTTCCGGCCAGAAAAAACAGCTCAGCCAGTTGCCAGTTTAAGGTCACAGCAGACGGAGACATCGTCGCCTGATAGTTCACCTTCAGCGCTTGTCCGTTTTGCACTATGCCGGTTAATTTCAATCTGTCTAATTGGCCGACCGCTTTGGCATGCCACTGCCAATCTGCGGCTTTAAACAGCGGATGCTGCAGCTTTTGCAAAGCCGCGTTAGCGTCCAATTGCAATTGGCAGTGCTGCCAGCGCGCTTCAATACAATCTATTTGTCCGGTTTGGATCTGCAACGTCGCCGAAGGTATGTGCAGGTCGGCCGTTTGATAGCTGAAATCAACGGTGAATGGTTGAAGCAACTCAAGTTTTAGTTGGTCTGCCTGCCAGCTCCCGGTGAGCTGCAGTTGAATATTTTCCGGCACCAACCCTACCGGTAAACCTTCAATCCAGCCAGCTTTTGCCAGTGCTTTCACGTCAAGCGCAATACCAAGCTGGCGAATATTCATGACGTCAATTTTTTGATCTTTTTCAACTACATTAAGTTTCAACTCCACTTCCTGGCCATCGCCTTGCAGCGATAAATCAATCAAATGATGCTCAGCTTGGCTTGACGTGAACAGTGTCCCTTCTAACTGACACTGCTGTTGACTGCTTGTCTGACATGGAAGTTGCAATATGAAGTGCCCAATAGCATTGCTCAGTGGCAACCAACCAGGGATATTTACTGCAGGCAAAAGCGGCAATGTGAACCCAGCTACGCTTGTCGATTGTTGCTGAGGCAATACAATGGGTGAGTCAGCAATATCTGGGGTGCCTGCGATAACAGGATCTGTATCGTTCAGAACGGGTGCCAGCTGCAGTTGCTGTGCGTTGAAAAATGGTACTGGCCAACCACGCCAACCCACTTCAACTTTGCTTAACTGGATATCCCACCATTGTTCTTCCTGACCAGCCTGAAATGACAATTCCGCCAGCCGCAGCTGTTGCAAGCCGACGGTCAAGCCCGACCAATGCAACTGCCGAATGGGCAATAACTGGTACCCAAGCAGCAACACCACTGCCAAAGTCGCAAACAACGACAGCATGGTCACACCAAATCCGCGAAGTACGCTTCGCCATTGCAAACGATGACTTCTTGCCCCCAACAAAACTTATGTCCCTCAATTTAAAAAGTCTTATGATATACAGACGCTAGGCGCATCTGACTGAATTTGCAATGAATCCATGTGAAATGGGCCTGATCTGGGCAAGGTCAATAATAATGACCTTGCCCAATGTGAGACATTTAGTTGCATTTTGTTACATATTCCACTGGCGAGACCTATAGCGAGATGATTAAATGGCTTTTTGATTGTTAATTAATTATTACCAGAGACTCTTCATGCATAAATTACATAAACTTGCTATCGCGGTGGCTCTTGCTACAACACTTGCAGCTTGTAACAGCCCACAATCATCCGTCTCAACCGCCGCATTACCAGCTGGAATCAGCTTGGTCGCCGATCATAGCCAAACAACCGGCCTTGCTATTCCTTACAAAAAATACAAGTTAGCCAATGGCTTAACCCTGATTGTGCATGAAGATACCTCAGATCCGCTGGTCCACGTTGATGTCACTTACCACGTAGGCTCTGCCCGGGAAGAGGCTGGCAAATCAGGATTTGCTCATTTTTTTGAACATATGATGTTTCAAGGTTCAGAAAACGTTGGTGATGAGCAACACTTTAAAATCATCACTGAAGCCGGCGGTAATATGAATGGCACAACCAACTCCGACCGAACCAATTACTTCCAAACGGTGCCGGTCAATCAACTGGAAAAAGTATTGTGGCTGGAATCGGATCGCATGGGTTTCCTGCTGGATGCGGTCACCGAGAAAAAATTCGAAGTCCAACGCGAAACAGTGAAAAACGAACGTGGGCAACGGGTTGATAACCAACCTTATGGCCGTTTGTATGAACGTGTTTCACAAGCTCTTTATCCTGACTTACACCCATATTCATGGCCGGTAATAGGCTGGATGGATGATTTAAATCGGGCGAACGTCAATGATGTAAAAGCATTTTTCTTACGTTGGTATGGCCCGAACAATGCGACACTGACCATCGGTGGTGATGTCAAAGCCGATGAAATCCTGCCACTGGTACAAAAATACTTTGGCTCTATACCGGTCGGCCCAAGCGTAGAACCCGCGACAAAAACACTCACTACACTCGCCAGCGACCGCTATATCTCGATGGAAGATAACGTCCACTTACCGCTGTTATATATGACGTACCCGACCGTCTATGCCAAACACCAAGACGAAGCGCCTTTGGATATTTTGGCGGAAATATTGGGCGGCGGTAACAATTCTTTATTGTATAAAAACCTGGTGAAAAACCAAATCGCGGTGCAGGCCCAAGTGACGCATCAATGTATGGAGCTGTCTTGTAACTTTACCATGCTGGCCTTACCGAATCCGGCTTCAGGTAAAAACCTGGCTGATATCGAAAAGGTGATCCGCGATAGTCTACTGGAATTTGAACAACGTGGCGTCACCGACGACGATCTGAACAAGGTGAAAGCCAGCATTGAAGCAGACAGTATTTTTGGTTTGCAAAGTGTACAGGGCAAAGTCAGTCAACTGGCTTATAGCGAAACCTTCTTCGGGCAACCGGATCAAGTGGCATCGGATATCGCGCGCTACAATGCAGTGACCAAAGCTGACGTGTTACGTGTTTATAATCAGTACATTAAAGGCAAACATGCCGTGCTGATGAGTGTGGTGCCAAAAGGAAAAACTGACTTAATTGCCCGCGCGGATAACTTTAAACCAGTCACCCATGATTTTGGCGGACCTTCCACAACAAAGGCTGAAGATTTACAAGCTCGTCGGGCTGTCGATTCAATTGACCGCAGCGTCCAACCCAAAGCAGGGGTAAACCCGGCGGTCGATTTGCCAACGACCTGGCGTAGTGATCTCACCAACGGCATTGCCATTCTCGGTGCGCAAACGACAGAAACACCAACCACTTCGTTATTGCTGAAAATCCCAAGTGGTCTTTATTATGAAACGCCGGACAAAGTCGGTATTTCATCGATGGTTGCCGGCTTGATGAATGAAAGCACCAAAAACTACAGCACTGAACAAATGAGCCTCGCTCTGGAAAAACTAGGTAGTTCAATTTCATTTCGCGCTGAAGATGAATATATTTCGGTTTTTGTCTCAAGCCTGACAAAAAACTTGCCGGAAACTTTAGCTTTACTGGAAGAGAAATTACTAAACCCAGCGTTTAGCCCCGAAGATTTCCACCGCACGCAGCAACAAATTTTGCAAGTACTGCAAAACTCAGAGAAAAACGCCGGTTTCCTCGCTGCGAAAGCTTACCGTCAATTGATGTATGGCAAACATATTATGGGCTTTAACATCGGCGGCACGTTGGAAACAGTCAGTAAGCTGACACCCGCAGATCTGCAAAGCTATTATCAGCAGTTCTTTAAACCAGCCGGTGGTCAACTCATTGTGGTCTCCGATTTAACACAAGCTCAACTACAGCCAATGTTAAGCAAACCACTGCAACAATGGCAGGGGCAAGCTCCAGCACTAGTGGTCGACACGCCAACACCTGTCGCGAAAGCTGGCACTATCTATCTGGTTGATAAACCAGATGCGCCGCAGTCGGAAATCCGTATTGGCAAAC
>JAHJNE010000269.1 GCA_018820995.1 Gammaproteobacteria bacterium
AGAACACTGCGCTATAAATTGGCGCGGATGCGCGAATCCGGTATTCAGTTGCCTGCTTAAACGAATATTTGATTGCTCACTGAAGCGGATCGCCCTGATCCGCTTTGTTTTTATATTTTGCGTGGACTTCCTGAAGCTCATGTGTAAATACCAGTCAACTTATTCTGCGATGCTTCAGACGTGCAGCGGTTACATCGTGAGAAATCCATCAATACTTCAGAGGTTGTCAGCTTTTTGACACACAATTTATTTCATAAGTGTATGAAAGTAAAGTTTAAAATAGTGGCACGGCTTGTGCTTTATCTGTTTATTCAGGTTTTTAGCCAATATGACAGGTAAACAACAATGGACATTAAAGGCGCCGCTTTATTTCAGGAAATGCAGTCGTATGCCAGTCAGGCACGCAATATTTCCAATGATATCCGCCCGCAGGACATGCAGATCAATAACAGCAGTCAATCGGACTTCTCCAGTTTATTGAAAAATGCCATCGATAATGTCAACGGTTTACAGAAGAACAGCAATCAGCTGGCAACTGCCGTTGAAATGGGCGATCCGAATGTGTCATTGGCACAGGCGATGATCGCCGGCCAAAAGTCCTCCATTGCCTTTGAAGCGACAGTCCAAATTCGAAATAAGCTGGTCGAAGCTTATAAAGAAGTTATGTCGATGCCGGTGTAAGGGGAAATAAACTGTGGCTGAATCTACCTCAACTGAACTGACTTTAAGTAGCAATGACTTTGGCGACTCGCCTGTTGCCGACCAAAGTCAGCAGGAACAAAAATCTGGCTTTTTAGGCTCGATGGGTGGCATGGATATCGTTCGACAAGTCACGCTGATTGTCGCTTTAACTATTTGCATTGCAATCGCCATTTTAATCATCTTATGGGCCCGTGAACCTGAAATGCGGCCACTCGGTACTTTTGAAACCGCAGAATTGATTCAACATCTTGATTATCTCGATTCGCAAAAAGTTGCTTATAAACTAGAAGGCAATGTCATTTTAGTCCCAGGAGATCGATACCAGGATCTGAAACTGGGTTTGACCCGGGCCGGTATTCAGCGTGATAGCACCAGCGGCGATGATATCCTGATGCAGGACAGTGGTTTTGGTGTCAGCCAGCGCTTGGAAATGGAACGGTTAAAACATAGCCGTGAACAACAACTGGCGCGAACCATTGAAGAGTTTCAAAGCGTTGCCCGTGCCAGGGTGTTATTAGCGATCCCTAAAGAGAATATTTTTGCCCGCACCGAAAAACTTCCATCTGCAACGGTGATGATTTCTGCCAAAGGCGGTAAAACTATTAAGGATGGTGAGGTTGATGCGATTGTTGATTTAGTCGCCTCAGCGGTGCAGGGCCTTGAACCATCCAAAGTAACGGTCACTGATCAAAATGGCCGTTTACTTAATAGCGGCTCGCAAGATGCCAGTTCTGCCAGATCACGTCGTGAGTATGAAATAGAACAAAAACGCGAAGAAGAATATCGTCAGAAAATTGACTCAATTTTAATGCCGGTGTTGGGTATTGATAACTATACCGCGCAAGTCGACTTGTTGATGGATTTCACCACCACTGAGCAAACTCAAAAACGTTTTAATCCGGATTTGCCTTCAGTGCGCAGCGAAATGACTGTGGAAGAAAACAGTGTCGGTGGTGGATCCATGGGGATCCCTGGTGCGTTGTCAAATCAACCACCGATGAATTCGAATATTCCGGAACAAGCGAATAACGGCAATCCACCAGTGGTTCCGGGACGTAATAGTAAAGAGTCGACCCGTAATTATGAATTGGACACCACTATCAGTCACTCCACTCAACAATCCGGAGTGATTCGCAGATTAAGTGTATCGGTGGCTGTTGATTACAAAATGGCACCGGCAGTCGGCGAGGAACCTGCAAAAGCAGAAGCCCGCACCCAGGCAGAGTTACAGAATATTCGTCGTTTATTGCAAGGCGGTATTGGGTTTGATGTCCAACGCGGCGATACCATCGAAGTGGTTTCAGTACCATTTACCCGTGAAGTATTAGTGGCAGAGCGCGAACTTGAAATATTTGAACAGCCGTGGTTTATGGAAATGATGCGGTTGGTGCTGGCGGCACTGGTTATTATTGTGCTGATTATGGCCATCGTGAAACCAATGATCAAAAAACTGATCTACCCTGAAGATACCAGCGAATCTTATGATGAGAGTTCATTATCGCGTGGTCTTGACCTGGGTGATGATACTATCGACATGCTGAGTAAAGAGTTTGATGCCAAGTCTGTCGGCTTCGCCGCTGATGGTACCTTGATGCTGCCAGACTTACATGGTGATGAAGACTTATTAAAAGCGGTGCGGGCGTTGGTTGCCAACGAGCCTGAACTTTCCTCTCTGGTCGTGAAAAATTGGTTAGCTGAAGATGAGTAACGTTGATACTGCCCAAAAACCGGCCTTTGACGTCGGTAAATTAGACGGGGTTGAAAAGGCCGCCATCCTGCTGCTGAGCTTATCAGAAGAGGATGCCGCCCAGATCCTGAAACATTTAGAGCCGAAACAGGTGCAGAAAGTCGGTATGGCGATGGCTTCGATAGAAGATCTGAACCAGGCGAAAATATCTGCCGTGCATCGGTTGTTTATAGAACAAATTCAAAACTTTAGTACCATCGGCTTCCAAAGCGAAGAGTTTATCCGCCGCGCCTTAACCGCCGCGTTGGGTGAAGAAAAAGCGTCGAATCTCATCGATCAGATTATTTTAGGTGGCGGGGCCAAAGGTCTGGACTCTCTGAAATGGATGGATTCGAAGCAGGTTGCTAATATCATCCGCAACGAGCATCCGCAGATCCAAACGATCGTTCTGTCCTATTTGGAGCCAGAGCAGTCGGCGGAAATTCTGTCGCAATTCCCGGAAAAAGTCCGGCTCGATTTAACCATGCGGATTGCCAACCTGGAAGAAGTGCAACCAGCGGCACTGCAAGAATTAAACGAGATCATGGAGAAACAGTTCGCAGGTCAAGCCGGTGCGCAAGCTGCGAAGATGGGCGGCTTAAAAGCAGCTGCCGATATTATGAACTACCTCGACACCAACGTCGAAGGCCAGCTGATGGACTCCATCCGCGAACACGACGAAGAAATGGCGCAGCAAATTCAGGACTTAATGTTCGTGTTCGAAAACTTACTCGAAGTCGACGACCGGGCGATTCAGGCCATTCTGCGCGAAGTGCAACAAGACGTGCTGATGAAAGCACTCAAAGGTGCTGACGAGAATCTGAAAGAGAAAATTCTGAAAAATATGTCCAAACGGGCCGCAGAAATGCTGGCCGACGATTTGGAAGCCATGGGGCCAGTGCGCGTTAGCGAAGTGGAAACTGCACAGAAAGAAATTCTGTCTACAGCAAGACGTCTGGCCGATGCTGGCGAAATTATGCTGGGCGGTGGTGGTGGAGAAGACTTCCTGTAAGTTTATTTGTCTTAAAAATTTCCAGACTTTGTCAGCGGTGGTTTTGTATTCATGCCCCGCAAAGTCAGGCCATAGAAACAAAGTGTCAGTATTGAGCAGTGATAAATGACGACCAATATGTTTCAAAAAAATCGTCCATTTGTACCAGACGAAGGAGTGATGGAAATCTTGAATGATTGGGACATGCCGCTGCGGATCAGTGATGCAGAGCCAGATACGGCGCCAGTTGCCAAAGCCGCGCCAGCCGCTAAAGTCAAACCTGCGCCGCCGATAGAAAAAGCGGCGCCGGTCGACACTTCATCGGCTATCGTGTCGCCGGCCACGCTCTACAAAACAAATGCTTTTTACAAAAAACGTCCGGAACCGGGCCAGCGTTTATCTGCTAAAGCGGAAGAAGAAGTGGTCATCAAGCCGTTAACGGCTGATGATATTGAACAAATCCGTCAGGCCGCTTTTGACGAAGGGATCAGTCAAGGTAAAGAAGAAGGGTTTGGTCAGGGCTATCATGAAGGTCGTGAACAGGGTTATCAGGATGGGTTGCAACAAGGGCAGGCCGAAGGCAAAAAAGCCGGTTTAGCCGATGGCGAGCAGCTTATCCAGGAGCAGTTGGCACAGTTGCGAGCCTTGATCGAACAGCTGCAGCAACCACTTCGAAAAGTCGATGCTGAGGTTGAGCAAAGCTTGTTAAATTTAACGCTACAAATGGCACAAGCGGTACTGGGGGTGGAAGTTAAAACCAATCCGCAGTGCATTTTAAATACCCTGCGCGAAGCTGTTGATGCCTTACCCTACCAAGCGGACAAACTCATCATTAAATTGCATCCGGATGATATCGCCACCATTCAACAGCACTATAGCAGTGAAGAAATTGCCGAACGATTGTGGCAATTACGCAGTGAACCAGCGCTGGAACGTGGTGATTGTCGGGTCGAAAGTACCGAATCCAGTGTTGATAGAACTTTAAAAACCCGCTTACAAAGCAGTTTGGAGCACTTTTTGCAGGAGCCAGCTATCCAGCCCGAACAGGCGGCAGAAGATTGACGCAGGCAGCAGTCTGCAAGGACATTCATGACCCCAACGACAATCCCCCAGAGCACTTTGGCACAACGCCTTTCGCAGCAACAACAATTCATTAAACCAAACCGACCGGTCGTTGCAGGCCGTCTGATCAGAGTGGTGGGATTAACGCTTGAAGCCACCGGTTGTTCAGCGGCGATTGGCCAAACCTGTGTGGTTGAAACGGCCAATGGTTTGCTCGAAGCTGAAGTGGTTGGTTTTGCTAAAGATCGAATTTTTCTGATGCCCAAAGATGATGTCACAGGTGTGGTGCCTGGGGCCCGGGTTACGCCATTGCAGGATCATCGCGGTGTGCCGTTAAGCATGGCACTGCTAGGGCGGGTGATCGATGGTGCCGGCAAACCTTTGGATGGCAAAGGCTCGGTCATTGCCAATGAGTACAGTAAAGGTAAAAAGCCGCCGATTAATCCACTCCAGCGCCGACCTATTAAACAACCTTTAGATGTGGGTGTGCGCGCTATCAACAGCATTATTACCGTCGGTAAAGGTCAGCGGATGGGCTTATTCGCCGGATCCGGTGTCGGTAAGTCAGTGTTATTGGGCATGATGACGCGTGGTACGGCAGCTGACGTGATTGTGGTCGGGCTGGTTGGTGAACGGGGGCGTGAGGTCAAAGAGTTTATCGATGAAATTTTGGGAGACGCTGGTCGCAGCCGCTCTGTTGTCGTTGCTGCGCCAGCCGATGTATCACCGCTGATGCGCCTCAAAGGCTGTGAAACTGCGGTGCAGGTGGCGGAGTATTTTCGCGACCAGGGGCTCGATGTTTTATTGTTACTTGATTCCATCACCCGTTATGCCCAGGCGCAACGGGAAATCGCCTTGGCTGTAGGCGAACCTCCGGCAACCAAAGGGTATCCACCTTCAGTTTTCGCCAAATTACCAGCCTTGGTCGAACGGGCAGGCAATGGCGCTGAGGGGCAGGGCTCTATTACCGCTTTTTATACCGTGTTATCTGAAGGGGATGATTTGCAGGATCCTATCGCAGATGCCGCTCGGGCTATTTTGGATGGGCACATTGTGTTGTCGCGTCAACTTGCTGACAGTGGTCATTTCCCGGCGATTGATATCGAACGCTCTATTAGCAGGGTGATGCCGGCCGTGACCAGTATGGAGCATCAACTATTGGCGCGAAACATCAAGCAACTGTATGCCAGTTTTAGTCAAAGCAAAGATTTGATTGCCATTGGTGCTTATGTCAAAGGCTCGGATCCGATGTTGGATCAAGCCATCGCAGCCATGCCGCGCATCAACAAATTTCTGCAGCAAGGCATGACAGACGTCGTGCCTTATGATGAAAGCTTAAGCGGCTTGTCTGGCTTGTTACCGGCCGGAAGAGGTTTCTAACCATGGCATTAAAACAATTACAACTACTGGCCAAAGTACAGCTGGAAAAAGAAGAAAAATTACAGGCGCAATTTATTCAGGCGCAGCAATTTGCACAACTAGCAGCTGAAAAATATGCCGGACTTGCCAATTATCGAACTGATTATATTCGTCAGAGTCAGCAACGTGGTGCCGAGGGTATCGCCAGCCGTCAATTTAACCAATACCTGAATTTTATTACCAAATTAGATCAGGCACTCACCCAGCAAAACATGCAGGTGCAGCAAGCACAGCGCGTGGCAGGGATGCGTCGTACTGCTTGGCTTGAGATGCAGAAAAAACGCAAAGCGCTGGATTTACTCATTGATAAAGAGCTGCAAGCGGGTTATGTCAGAGCACAAAAACAAGAACAAAAAATGCTCGATGAGATGGCAACACAGCAGTTTTTCCGGCGTTTACAGACGACTGAACAGTGATGTTCAGTCGAATTTAAGATTATGGCGCGTTTTTTGAATAAACATTGGAAGAAATAAATCAACAGTAGCGGCAGGTTTGCCCTCGCCACCGATACGACCCGGAGTCAGCATGTATATTGATAAATCATTTCAGCTTTTATCGGCAGACAGCAGCAAACAGGCCTCTGACGAGACTCGGCGGCAGAGTGCGGGAGACGATGATGCTGAGTTTAGCGAGTTTTTTGGTGCCGAATTGGACAGCCAGGAACAGCGCCGGACAGCCGGAAACGATAAAGCAGGTGTTTCAAAAGATAAAAAAAGCGGGCAGGAATTTGCCGCATCGCTAGCAAAACCAGATACGCCATCTGAGTCAAAAGCAACAAAAGCAATCGATCAAGCGCAATCAGGTAAAGCAGATCTGGATGTGAAAAGTACAGCTGATGAAACAGAACACATTGATGAAAACGCTATTGAATTGGTGACAGCTTTATTAGAACAGCCGCAAAGTGATGCGAACGAGTCTTCGGCGACTGAGACTGAAGGTGAACTCGAGGTTGATGGCGCTGCCAGTCCAAATCCATGGTTATCAATTATTAGTCAATCGCTTGATTTTAATTCTATGTTGTCTCAGTCATCAGCAAACGGCGCTGCAGTGGCAACTGTCGCTGGCGATAAGCTAACATCGACCGAAACGTTGGTCGCAGAAGCGCTAGGGCTTTCTGCGAAAGAACAATCCAACACGGAGATACTGTCGTCGGAGACCCCATTGCAATTGAGCCAGACTGAGCTTGCGAAACAAGCCGAGGCATTAGAGCTTCAATTGCTAAAAGGGCAAAATTCAGTAGGTAATGAACAAAACAAAAAAACACTGACAGATGCTGCTTTGTTACTCATTGCAAATGAACAGCCAGAGGAAAGCTCGCAAGCTGCCAAAGCGGCAAAGACTGAAGCAGGTAGTGACGAAAAACTGAGCGAAAAGCCTGGTAAATTGACCGCTGAGCAAGTTTCAGTGCAGGATTTATTAAAAACTGATAAATCTCAACAGCAAGCCACTGTAGAAGGTGACTTGCAATCTGAGCCAAAGGTTGCCGAGACTAAAGCTTTGAAGCAACCTGACATCCAAGACACAGGAACTTTGGCCGCAACTGTGACTGCTCCTTCAGCTGCCGGGCAATCGCCAGCCATCGCGGTACCCGCTGATGTGATCGCGAGTCAATTCAATCAGGCGCAAAGTAATGAAGAAAAATCAACTGCTGCACTGCTTGGTGATCTTGAGGATTTAACCGTCGTCAGCCCCGATCTGAAAGCCCAAAGCACATTAATAACCAATCAACAAACAACGACAGATGGCACAACACCGGCTAAGAATGCACCACAGAGTTTTGCGCAATTTCAAAAAGCAGCCAATGCAGCGGCAGCATTAATACAGAAACAACAGTTGCAAGCTGAGCAAACACAGAGCCAGCCATCGCAAGAGTTGGCAGCGCAACAACCACAAAAGATTTCCGAGCTAAATCCTCTGCTGCCGGGTCAGCACAGTGACTCGCAGATTGTATTGACGACGTTGGCGCAAACCGAGCGTCAGGTTGCCAGTAATCCGGGATCGTCGGCTTCCTCTGGTGGTCAGCAACAACATCAGGCCGCTTCACAATTGTTTGCTGCCCGACTGAATGAACAGACCAATCGTGAGCAGCCGGCACTCAATTTACTCGAACCAAATGCCGCTAGTCAGTTAAAAGAGCGCGTGATGTTTCAGGTAAATCAAAAAATTCATACTGCAGAAATAAAATTAGCGCCGGAAGAACTCGGCAACATGCAAATTAAAGTTCAGTTGCAACAGGAACAACTCTCAGTGCAATTTGTAGTACAGCAAGCCGGTGCCAAAGAAGCTTTAGAGCAACAAATGCCCAGATTAAGAGAAATGCTGCAAGAGCAGGGTATTGAGCTGACCGAAGGACAAGTGAGTCAGCAACGTGAGGGCTCTGACGGACAGCGGCAAGCTCAGGAGCGAAATCATGGTGTAGGTCATGGCGCCGATGTTGACGAAGAACCGCTGCTGCAACAGGCTATGATCAAGGTTTCTGACCGAATGGTCGATTATTACGCATGATCTGCAGTTAATTCTGGCTGTTGACGACAGGTTGATTGCTTTTGGTTAGACATGCGGTAAATAATAGAAAAAAGGTCAACAAACCCTATTAACCGGAGTACTTATGGCTGCTGAAAAAGACCTGCAAATCGCTGATGGCGGTGGGAAAAAGAAAAAAATGATTATCATCGCGGCGGCGGTGGTCCTGCTGGGCGGTGGTGTTGGTGGTTATTTTATGATGAGCGGTTCTGACGCTCCGCCTCCGGCAGCTGTTGCAGATGGTACGCCGACGGCTGCAGGTGCCGAACCGGCTGCTGCAGCTTCAGTTGACACAGGTTCTGCTTCGATGGGAACCGCACTCTATGTGTCGATGCCACGCCCTTTTGTATTTAATGTGCCGGGTGCCGCCCGTGATCGTCTGGTGCAGATAAAGGTACAGTTGTTGGTTCGTGGACAGAACAATGAAGAAACGGCTAAACAGCATATTCCGCTGATTGAAAGCACCATGCTCAAAACATTCAGCAAAGCCAATGCTGACGATTTAGTCACCGCAGCTGGCAAAGACACCTTAAAAGCTGTTGCGCTTAAAGATGTACAGGATGCTCTGGTTGGTGTTGCCGGTACGATGGTTGTCGAAGAGATATTATTTACCGGTTTTGTCATGCAATAGCGCCGATGATACCGAAAGAGGGTAAGCAACTTGACTGATTTACTGTCACAAGACGAAATTGACGCGCTACTTCATGGTGTCGATGACGTCGAAGAAGAAGAGATTGAAGACGGTTCCGGACCGGGCGGGCGCTCGGCTTTTGAATACGACTTTTCTTCGCAGGACCGTATTGTCCGGGGGCGGATGCCGACTCTGGAAATGGTCAACGAGCGGTTTGCCCGTCACATGCGCATTAGTTTATTTAACATGATGCGCCGCACCGCCGAAGTGTCAATTAACGGCGTGCAAATGATTAAGTTTGGTGAGTATGTCCACACACTTTTTGTGCCAACTAGTTTAAATATGGTGCGGTTCAGACCGCTCAAAGGCACTGGTTTGATTACCATGGAAGCACGATTAGTGTTTATTTTGGTGGATAACTTTTTTGGTGGGGATGGTCGGTATCACGCTAAAATCGAAGGTCGTGAATTTACGCCCACAGAGCGGCGTATTATTCAAATGTTACTCAAGTTGATTTTTGAAGACTATAAAGAAGCTTGGGCGCCAGTCATGGACGTATCATTTGAATACCTCGATTCGGAAGTAAACCCGGCGATGGCGAACATAGTCAGTCCAACAGAAGTTGTGGTGATTAGTTCTTTCCATATCGAACTCGATGGTGGTGGTGGTGATTTCCACGTGGCATTGCCCTATTCAATGCTCGAGCCAATCCGCGAATTGCTGGATGCCGGTGTACAAAGTGATAAAGAAGATACTGATTTACGCTGGAGTAAAGCACTGCGCGATGAAATCATGGACGTTAAAGTGAATCTGTCCACCAAAATGATGGATGTTGAACTGACGTTAGAACAAGTGATGAACATGCAGGCGGGTGACATCATACCGGTAGAAATTCCTGAGCATATCACCGTACTGGTCGAAGACTTACCGACTTACCGCGCAAAAATGGGTCGCTCCCGCGACAATGTCGCGCTGAAAATTATTGAGAAAATTAAACGGCCTGAATCCGTCAAATCTGAACTGCATGTCTTCACCAAAGGCGGTCGTCGCCTGGATAGCGATGCTGATATTAGTGAACTGGAAGCTGATTTAATTTTGTCTGAACGCACAGAGGAAAAATGGTAATGGCTGACGATAAAGATACGATGGACGAATGGGCAGCCGCGCTGGCGGAAGCTGAAGGTGGTGACGAAGCGCAGGCCGTCGAGCTGGAAGAGCTGCAAGAAGAGCGTGGCATGATAACCGCCGACGAAAAGCGCAAACTGGAAACTATCCTTGATATTCCGGTAACCATTTCGATGGAAGTGGGCCGTGCCAAAATCAGTATCCGTAATTTGCTGCAACTGAACCAAGGTTCGGTGGTGGAACTAGAGCGAGTGGCTGGTGAGCCGCTGGATGTCCTGGTCAACGGCACTTTAATTGCGCATGGTGAAGTGGTGGTGGTAAATGATAAATTTGGTATTCGTTTAACTGACGTGATCAGTCAGATTGAACGGATTAAGAAGTTACGTTAATGCCTCGTTTAGTGGTCGCACTGAGTACAGTTTTAGCGGCAGCTGCTAGTTTTGAAGGTATTGCGCAACAGACCGCAACGGCTGTTGCCAAAGAAACTGCCAAAGTTCCGGCGGCTATCCCGGGGATTGGCCAGATTGTCATTTCCTTGGCGCTTGTGATTGGATTGGTCCTATTGCTGGCATTTGTGTACAAAAAAATGCAGCTCAAAATGCCTGGTTCAAAACATTTTAGGGTGGTTGCAACGCTAAATGTTGGGACCAGAGAACGCTTGTTAGTTATTGAAATGCAAGGAAAACAGCGCGTTATTGGCGTGACTGCACACAACGTAAATTTCCTGTTCGATCTCGAAACTCCTCTCACTGAAGAAAAGTTGGCATCAGATTTTCATACGCAGTTACAATCGTTCCTGAAAAAATAGACAGATGTCATGGTCAGATTGTTTTTGTTGCTGCTGGTGCTCCTAAGCCCAGCAGTATTTGCCGATAACGGCGCAATGTCAGCCCTTCAAATAACCACCAACCCAGATGGCAGTCAGGAATACAGTGTGACACTGCAAGTTCTGGCAATGATGACGGCATTAAGCTTTTTGCCATCAATGATTATCATGATGACCTGTTTTACCCGCATCATTATTGTGTTGGCGATTTTACGCCAGGCGATGGGATTGATGCAGAGCCCGTCCAACCAAGTGCTCATCGGTATCACGATTTTCATGACGTTTTTCATCATGGCACCCGTGTTTAAAACGGTCAATGATACTGCAATTCAGCCTTATCTGGCCGAGGACATCACCTCGATACAGGCACTGGATGCGGCAATTATTCCGGTGAAAGCCTTTATGCTGCAGCAAACCCGAATTAAAGATCTGGATACCTTTGCTGAAATTGCCGGCCATCCGCCAGTGGCGAATCATAAAGACCTTCCAATCACGATTGTGATCCCAGCCTTTGTCACCAGCGAGCTAAAAACTGCTTTCCAGATTGGCTTTATGATTTTTATCCCGTTTTTGATTATCGACCTTGTCGTTGCCAGCGTACTGATGGCGATGGGGATGATGATGTTGTCGCCGATGATTGTTGCCTTGCCATTTAAGCTGATGATGTTTGTGTTGGTGGATGGTTGGCTGTTGGTGATGGGCACATTAGCGACAAGTTACGGGGTGGGCACATGACTCCAGAAGTCTTTGTTGACGTACTGAATAACGCGCTTTATATGGTTATTTTGATGGTCACCGTAATTATTTTACCGTCGTTATGCGTGGGGTTGGTGGTTTCTATTTTCCAAGCTGCGACTTCTATCAACGAACAAACCTTAAGCTTTTTGCCGCGGTTGATCGTGACATTAATGGCATTGATGTATGGCGGTCATTGGATGACTCAAACCTTAATGGATTTTACCATCGGCTTGTATCTTAGTATTCCAACTGTGGTGAGCTGAGATGGACTTCCCGCTGCAAATTCTGATGCAGGGCATTGCTGACTTTTTGTTGCCATTGACCCGTATTGCAGCCATGTTTGGCCTGATGGCAGGCATTGGGGCTCGTACCGTACCGACAAGAATCAAAATGGGTCTGGCAGTTATTTTTACATTTATCGTGATGCCAATGATCCCGCCAGTGAAAGACGTTAATCTGATGTCATTTAATACCGTCATTCAGGTGATGCAGCAATTAATCATCGGGATGGCAATAGGCTTTATTTCGCTGATGTTCATCAATACCTTTATTCAAGCCGGCCAAATTTTAGCGACTCAAACCGGTTTAGCCTTTGCTTCTATGATCGACCCATCCAGCGGTGTCAGTGTGCCTTCCATTGGTCAGTTCTATTTGATCCTTGCGACATTGCTGTTTTGGGTATCGGATGGTCATTTGATTATGTTTCAGATGGTCGTGTTCAGTTTTACTTCATTGCCGATTAACGGCGGCTGGTGGGACGTTTCAAATTATTGGACCATCGCAGAATTTGGCCTATGGATTTATTCGGCATCACTTGCCATTGTGTTAGCGCCTGTCACTGCCATGTTACTGGTAAATTTAGCCTTTGGCGTGATGACGCGAGCTGCACCACAGTTGAATATTTTCTCGATTGGTTTTCCGGTCACTATGCTTTCAGGCTTAATTATTATGTGGCTGACGATGGACACTTTTGCTTATCACTTTAACCTGCAATGGCAACATGGTATCGAGTATACCTGTAAGCTGATTGGTTGCTAACGGGAGGAATGCCGGATGGCTGCTGACAGTGATATGGAAAAAACCGAAGACCCCACGAGTAAGAAACTCGAGGAGGCGGCCAATAAGGGCAATATCGCCAGGTCAAAAGAGTTGGCCACTGCAATGGTATTGCTTGGCAGCAGCGTTGGGGTTTTAATCTTTGGCAAAGAAGTCGCGAATACCACTTTAATCGTCTGTAAACGTTTGCTGTCACTGAATGCAAAAGATATTTTTGATGAAAATGCCATGTTTACCGCAATGGGCGCTGCACTGAGTGAAGTGTCGATGCCATTGTTTAAGTTATTCCTGGTGATTGCAATTGCTGGTGTCCTCGGCAATATCTTACTGGGTGGATACAATTTCACCTGGTACGGCGCTAGCTTCCGGCCAAGTAAGTTAAATCCGCTTGCGGGGTTAAAGCGGATGGTTGGTTTGCAGGCGCTGGTCGAGCTATTTAAAAGTGCGCTTAAAGTCGTGGTGGTTGCTGGCGTTGCTTATGTTTTGTTGATGGTGTTTTTTGACGACA
>JAHJNE010000270.1 GCA_018820995.1 Gammaproteobacteria bacterium
GCAACTTACCAATAATTTTAACCCTGCTGTAAAAGGCATTAGCGCCCTACATCAGGGGTGAGCGAACTCAATTTCTAGAGTTTTGATAGTCGCTGAAAATCATGGTTTCGGTTGTTGCTGCAACCAACGGTCGAGCACATTACCAAATTTTTGTTTGTCTTTGCTATCCAGTGGAGCAGGGCCACCTAATGACACGCCACTACCTCTTAGTTCCTCTTGCATATTGCGCAGGGTTAAACGCTCGGTAATATTATCTCGGTTTAACAGATCTCCCCGAGGTGTCACAACCGTCGCCCCAAGGCCAACGACCTGCGCTGCAAGCGGGATATCTTGAGTAATTAATAAATCACCCGCAGAAATTTCTTCGGCGATTCGCTGGTCGGCGCGATCAAAGCCTGCTTGAACCCGGATCACTTTGATATTCTTACTCGCTGGCAGTGGTACAGGGTGGTTTGAAACGAAAGTAAGTAAAATGCCGGTACGTTCTGCTGCGCGACACAACATATCGCGGCACACCTTTGGGCATGCATCGGCATCAATCCAGATTGGCATACGTGTTGTCCTTGTGTTGGCAGTGCATTAGCTCAGCGTGGTAGTAAAATTGCCAGTTGGCATTTTCCAGAAGTCGTATAGCCTTTGCGTAACTTAACTGCATAAAATACAAGCCTGGATGTTCAGGTCCAGGCTGTTTACTGATTTGAAAACCAAGTTGTTGATAACAATGAATAGCAATAGTGTTGTGGCGAAACACAAACAAAGAAAAATCTAATTTAAGGTTTAACTGCAATGCCTCAAATATGAGCGACAATATCAAACCATAACTAAGCTTTTGCCCTCGCGCTGCCGGTAAAACCAACAAACGAGCTAAATGATGCTTGCCAAAACGTTGACAGATTTGACCAAAACCAACAGCGACGGATTCATTTTTGAGGACAAAGCAGCGAGTCTGCGGTCGATGTAGCTGCAGTAAAAATTGCTGTTGTTGTACTGGAAATACAAATCCTTCTCCACCCCATTCAGTGATGGACACTTTGTCTTGAAAACAGCGGCTTATTTCAAGGCAATCATCAAGACTGGCAGGACTGAGTTGATAAGTCGTCAATGGTACAACGTCCTCAAGAAGCCCCAACTAATGTCGGAAATTTTAATAGCAAGCCAGGTAGTGCAGTAAGCCACAATAGCAGTGTGTTTAGACGCCACGCATTGCGATAAAAAGGCTGGGCGTAATAGGTCGGATTATTTCGGATCCAAAACAACATCAGTGTCGCGAAAACTGCTGGCACCGAATACTCAACACGAAAGTCTTGGTTAAACCAACTGAGCCAACTGGCTACCACGCCGAATAATGCCAAGACTAGATAGGACACCACTGTGCTTTTACTACGGCTTACCTTCACTCACTATTCCTCTTGAAAACTTCGAGCTCATTTGCCGGGTATTACCACATCAAATCGTCTGGAATTTTGAAGTCCGCATAAGGATCGTCTTCAGGGCATGTTTCATCTTGTTGATTTAAAACGATGATTGTTTCTGGTAACCGCTGCAGTACTTTTTCAGCGACTTGGATTGGGATTAAGTGATATTGCTCGCCTAACTTTGCAATAGCGATAAGACCTTTGACAAGTTGTTGCTGAATTTTGGAAGTGACATGGATCCTTTTGACTAAGTTGCCATCGGTAAAGTTGAAGGTAACGTCGCCTTTGTATTGCTGCGAGTTGAGCTCGACAATTTGTTTCACTTGCGCTGCCAGTGCTTTTTTGGAGAGTGCTTCCATTTTTTGCCGGTTTAATTCCTGATCGCGTAAGATCTGTGCTTGACGGTTTTGTTCAGCGAGAACGGAAGCTTCGTTCACAACGACACCTTTCTTGCCGGCTTGTACACGTTCTTTGTGTTTTTCTTTCTTTATTGCCGATAATTTTTTTGCGTTACCGAAACCGGCTTTTAGTAATTGTTCTTGCAGTGATTTACTCATTATCTGCTCTTTGTGAAATATTCTTGCTGCTATTGTTTCATGTTCTGTGTTGCTTGCAAAGTAGCGCCAGTACTTGGAAAAGCTGACGTATGAGATGGTTTTCAGTTATGCTATCAGGGTTTTTCAACTAAGAAGAGTGCCGACTTTGCCATTTCGTGATTTAAGACTTGATCCCAGACTAATTCGTTCAATTGAACATTTGGGCTTTACCCAGCCAACACCGATCCAACAGGAAGCAGTGCCTGCAGTGATGGTGGGCAAAGATTTAATCGTATCGTCTAAAACCGGATCTGGTAAAACATTGGCTTATCTTTTGCCGATGATGCAGCGCTTATTAAAAAGCCGGCCTTTATCTCAACAAGACCCACGCGCAGTGATTCTGGCGCCAACGCGTGAACTAGCGTCGCAAATTTATGCGCAATTAAGGTTGTTCGTCGCCAATACGCGATTAACGAGTGCGTTTATTGTTGGCGGCGAAAACTTCAATGATCAGGAAAAGCTATTAAAGCGCAAGCCACAAATCATTGTTGCTACACCAGGTCGATTGGTTGACCATCTCGAGCACAAAAGTTTCTTCCTCCAGGGGCTGGAAATGTTAATTCTCGATGAAGCTGACCGGATGTTAGATTTGGGCTTTATGCCGCAATTAAACTCCATCCATAAAGCTGCAAATCACCGACTACGTCAAACACTGATGTTTTCTGCAACGCTTGATCATGCTGATGTCAATGAGCTCGCTTTATCACTACTTAAAGACCCATACCGTGTGGCTATTGGTGCAGGTTACGACCCACATAAAGACATCAGTCAGCTTTGTTATTTTGCTGACAACTTAACTCATAAGGAAAATTTGCTACAACATTTCCTTAAACAAGAAAGTATTAAGCAACTGATTATTTTTACCGCGACGAGGGAAGACACTGACCGATTGGCTTTAGTCGTCCAGCAAGCCGGTTTGGCAGCAGTGGGGTTAAACGGCAAATTAACACAGGCTCAACGTAATGCAGTAATGCAGTCGTTCGCTACAAACAAATATCAGGTTTTGGTGACTACAGATGTAGCGTCAAGAGGTCTGGATTTACTGCAAGTATCCCATGTTATTAATTTCGATATGCCAAAACATCCTGAAGAATATGTTCATAGGATTGGCCGGACGGGTCGTGCTGGGCAACAAGGGCAGGCTTATTCGTTAGTTGGGCCAAAAGATTGGGACAGTTTCATCAGGATTGAACAGTTTTTACGTCGACCGCTGGAAATGGCTGAAGTTGAAGGGCTAAAAGCAAAATTTAACGGCGTCAAAGTGGTTTCTGAGGTTGTATTAAAAAAACAACCAAAAGCTAAACTAAAACCGAAACCAAAGAATGTTGGTGGTGAGAATTCCGAAATGCCGGTGGCATTAAAGAAAACACCGAAATTTTTTCAAGGCGGTGATGACGGCTCAGCACCAATCAAAAAAAAGAAAAAATAATCTAATTTGCTTGCTTTATATTCCTTAAATGGTGCTACACTCGAGAAGTTGCCGCTCAAAAACTAAGCGAGTGTGATGGCAACATATTGTTTGTAAAGGATTGTCTTTCAAGCAATGGGAGCGGTCAGTAAGCAGGGATTTTTTTTCTGTAGTGATAGCAATACCTATTGACCCGATTATTAGGTTCACTGATAATGGGGTTGTAATATGTACTAGCTCGAACGTGGCCGGTTATATTTAAGTCGCCAGTTTATGGCAAATCTAGTTAAAGTAAGAGAATGTTATGTCACAATTAATTTCCGGTACCGTTAAGTGGTTCAACGAAGATAAAGGTTTTGGTTTCATCGAGCGTGAAGGCGGCAAAGACGTTTTCGTTCACTTCCGCGCTATCAACGGCACTGGTCGTCGTACTCTGGTTGAAGGTCAGAAAGTGACTTTCGAAGTAACTGAAGGCCAAAAAGGTCCTCAGGCTGAGAACGTAACTGTAGTTGCTTAATTAGCAATATATAGTCAAAGTTTCTGTAAAGAGCCGACTCAACGAGTCGGCTTTTTGTTGTCCAAATTTCTGTTGTTTCGTCTGTAAACTAACTAAAGTTGCAATTTAAAATTCACTTGTTATTAAATTCCAAATTCCAAATTCCAAATTCCAAATTCCAAAGTTTCTAGTTTCTAGTTTCTAGTTTCTAGTTTCTAGTTTCTAGTTTCAAGTTTCAAGTTTCTAGCCTAGTCCCAGCTAAAACCAAGTTGTGCTTGTTGTTGCGCATTTTTCAAACCAACATGAATGCCTACAAGCCGGACGGCTTTGCCTTCTCCTCGTTGCCAAGCTTGGTCGAGCAATTGTGCCAACATCGGGAAATTAAGTTCATGATGCTGTCGTTCAATGGTGGTTTGACGAAAATCCTGAAACTTTAGTTTGATACCAATCTTTTGAATTTGGTTTGTTGCATCACAACGTTGCACCCGATGATGCAACTTGGTGTAAAGTTCTTGCAACCACTGTTGGCCTTGCGATAACTGCTGTAAATCGGTACTAAATGTATGTTCGACAGCGATGGATTTTCGCTCGCGCTCTGTTTCAACTAACCGATGATCGATGCCTTGGCTCCGTTCTAATAACACTTCTGCATAACTGCCAAACTCGCGGATCAGCAACTGTAAATCGGCATTTTGAATATCCCGGCAAAGGTGTAAACCAAGTTTTGCCAATCGCTCCGAGGTCTTTTGTCCCACACCAGGAATTTTTCTGAGTGGTAGTTTGTCTACAAAGGCAGCGACTTTGTTGGGCGGTAAAACAAACAAACCGTTTGGTTTGTTTTCATCACTGGAGATTTTTGCGAGGAATTTATTTGGCGCTACACCGGCTGAAGCTGTTAATCCAGTTTCGTTATAAATGGTACGGCGAATATCTTCGGCAATTAAGGTTGCTGAACCTAAATACATTGAACACTCAGACACATCCAAATAGGCTTCATCTAGTGAGAGCGGTTCAACCAACGAGGTATAGCGGTGAAAAATAGCCTGAATAGCCGTGCTGGCCGCCTTATATTTTTCCATTTGCCCTGGCACTAAAATTAAGTGTGGGCATAATTTTAAAGCCTGTCCGGTGGGCATTGCGGAACGAACCCCAAATGCGCGTGCCGGATAATTACAGGTGCTGATGACGCCGCGCTCGAAACGACTGCCACCAATGGCAATAGGTACATCACGATACTGCGGGTTGTCGCGCATCTCGACCGCAGCATAAAAGCAGTCCATATCAATGTGAATGATTTTGCGCATTTTGGTTTATGCACCACTTTGTGACTGTATGTTCATACAGTATATTTGCGCGTGAATGAAGATTTGTCAACAATGCATCAATAAGTAAATGATATGAATGGAATTCTTTACACAAGCGACTGCTCTTGCCAGTTCATAAATCGCTAAAGATTTTCGTTGTAGATGTATGGATGGCTATTTTATCAGTGCATCCTGATTGTTTTCGATGTATCATATTGCCCAGTTTTTTAGCTACTTTATTCGCAACTTTAAAGCCATAGTGCCGCAGCAGGAGTAAGCATGTTAAAGCGTGATATGACCATCGCCGGTTTTGATCCGGAATTAGCCCAGGCCATCCAGAACGAAACTGTTCGTCAGGAACAACATATTGAATTAATCGCCTCTGAAAACTACTGCAGCCCACGCGTGCTGGAAGCGCAAGGTTCACAGCTGACCAACAAATATGCAGAAGGTTATCCGCATAAACGTTATTACGGTGGTTGTGAATTTGTTGATATTGCAGAAGATTTAGCTATTTCTCGTGCGAAGGAACTGTTTGGCGCTGACTATGCCAACGTTCAGCCACATTCAGGGTCTCAAGCAAATTCCGCCGTTTTTCTGGCGTTATTAAATGCCGGTGATACCATTTTAGGCATGAGCCTGGCGCACGGTGGTCACTTGACTCACGGTGCCCATGTCAGTTCATCAGGCAAGTTATATAAAGCCGTACAGTACGGTCTGCACCCAGAAACTGGTGTGATTGACTATGATCAAGCCGAAGCATTGGCCTTAGAGCATAAGCCAAAATTAGTGATTGCTGGTTTCTCTGCGTATTCAGGTATTGTTGATTGGCAACGTTTTCGCGATATCGCTGACAAAGTAGGCGCCTACTTAATGGTTGATATGGCTCACGTTGCTGGTTTAGTGGCTGCGGGTTTATACCCAAATCCTATTTCAATCGCCGATGTTGTGACCACCACAACGCACAAAACTTTGGCAGGTCCTCGCGGTGGTTTGATCCTGGCCCGCAAAAACGAAGAGATTGAGAAAAAACTCAATTCTGCCGTTTTCCCTGGTGGCCAAGGCGGCCCTTTAATGCATGTGATTGCTGCCAAAGCCGTTGCTTTTAAAGAAGCCCTGCAGCCGGAATTTAAAGTTTATCAGCAAAAAGTGTTGGAAAACGCCGTTGCAATGTGCGATGAGTTCCAGGCCCGTGGTTATAAAGTTGTTTCCGGTGGTACGCAAAACCATCTGTTTTTATTAGATTTAATTGATAAAAACATCACAGGTAAAGAAGCTGACGCCGCGCTTGGCCGTGCTCACATTACCGTAAATAAAAACTCTGTACCGAATGACCCACGCTCACCGTTCGTTACATCTGGTCTGCGTATTGGCACACCAGCCATTACCCGCCGTGGTTTTGGTGAAGTTGAAAGCCGGATTGTTGCAAACTACATCTGTGATGTCTTAGACAATTTGGGTGACGAAGGCGTTGTTGAACGCGTCAAAGGCCAAGTCACTGAATTGTGTGGCCGTTTCCCGGTCTATGGTTGATTGACCTATCAATGATATGATGGCCGCTATTGCGGCCATTTTTTTAAGGAACACCTCGTGTTTTGTCCGTTTTGTCGTGCTGACGATACTAAAGTTATTGATTCCCGTTTAGTTGCCGAAGGTCATCAGGTTCGTCGTCGGCGCGAATGTGGTGCTTGTCATGAACGATTCACGACCTTTGAAACTGCTGAACTTGTTATGCCAAGGATTATTAAACGAGATGGCTCGCGTGAACCTTATAATGAAGACAAGCTTAGAAGTGGCTTGCAGCGATCTTTAGAAAAAAGACCGGTGCCGACTGAACAAGTTGAGTTGTTGATTAGTAAAGTAGAATCCCAGTTGCGTGCAACCGGCGAGCGGGAAGTGCAAAGTGAGTTATTAGGCCATCTCATCATGGACGGCCTGGTCAAGCTTGATAAAGTCGCCTATGTTCGTTTTGCATCCGTGTATCGCTCCTTTAAAGATATCCGTGAGTTTGGTGAAGAAATTGCCAGGTTAGGGGATGAGTAAGTGAGCTTTTCCGAATTAGATTATCACTACATGCAACGAGCGATTGAATTGGCGGCGATGGGGCGGTTTACCACGTCACCCAATCCAAACGTTGGGGCGGTGCTGGTGAAAGATGGTGAGATCATCGGTGAAGGTTATCATCGGCAGGCTGGTGGTCCGCATGCGGAAGTTTTCGCGTTGCGCCAAGCTGCTGGCTTAGCATGTGGTGCTACTTGTTATGTCACACTGGAACCCTGTAGCCATTATGGTCGGACACCGCCTTGTGCGCTGGCGTTAATTGACGCCGGAGTAAGCAGGGTGGTCGTTGCAATGTTGGATCCAAATCCGCTGGTGGCGGGCAATGGTGTGAAACTATTGCAGGCAGCGGGAATTCAGGTTGAAACAGGGTTATTACAAACTGAAGCTGCTGCACTCAATCCCGGTTTTTTGCACAAAATGCAGCATCAACGACCCTTTGTCAGATTAAAGATTGCGACCAGTGTCGATGGTTGTATTGCGCTTAGCAATGGGCAAAGTAAATGGTTAACAGGTAGTGCCGCCCGAGAAGATGTGCAGCTATTTCGCGCTCAAAGCTGCGCTATATTATCAACAGCGCACACGATATTAGCAGATGATGCAATTTTAAATGTCCGTTCCACTGCGGTAACTCCATTAGATAATGGGGAAATACGTCAGCCGCTTCGGATCATTTTAGATAGCCGTGGCCGGCTTACTGGCAAAGAACCTATCTTTGCCGTCGGTGGCGATATTCTGTTGGTGCATCAGACTGGGCTACGATTGCCAGCAATCAATTCAGTAAATAGAAAAATCGAACGCATTGAATTGCCACTTAACACTGAACAGCGATTTGATTTAATGGAATTGCTTAAGGTGCTCGCCACAAAATCAATCAATTTGTTATGGGTTGAGGCGGGGAGCGTATTGGCGAGTCAATTCTGGAGCCAGAATTTAGTCGATGAGCTGGTGCTCTATCAAGCGCCCATGTTACTAGGCCAGCATGCGACGCCGATGCTGAGGCTACCAGAATTTAGCAGTATCAGCGAAACCCCGCGCTGGCAGTGGCAAGATGTCAGCAAAATCGGCGACGACATAAGGTTGATTGCTCGTCTTAAAGGACATGAATGAATGTTTACCGGAATTATTGAAGCGACCGGAGTGCTGGTTCAAGTATCACCTCATGCCACTGACTTGTCGCTACGAATTCAAAGCTCAACCCTGGACTTTTCCGATGTGAAGTTGGGGGACAGTATCGCCAGTAACGGTGTTTGTCTGACC
>JAHJNE010000271.1 GCA_018820995.1 Gammaproteobacteria bacterium
AGTTAGGCGGAGTAAGTTGGCGCTGGTTGGCCGAAGCGTTGACTGCGTGCCAGGCAATGCAAAAAGATCCCGCACCGCAGTTACCCTGTTTGTTATTGCAGGCTGGGGCTGATCAGGTGGTTGATAATCAGGCGCAATCGCAGTTGTGGCAGCGTTTCAGGCAAGACCCAGCCTGGTCAACTGCCTCTGCCCAACACTTGATACCTCAAGCCCGCCATGAACTGCTATTCGAGACGGATATCAGCCGCTCGCAATGTCTGACACTGATCAATCAGTTTCTTGCCCAAGTGGGTACAACGATAGTTTAAAGCTCACCTAGCCAGATGCCGGTGCTGTAGCATCTGGTGCGAACGGATATTCTGCTTGCGTCACTGATGATGCTGGATCTGCGTGGATAATCACTTCTGCGTCGCTAAACAAAGCCGCAATTTTTTGCTCGGCAGTATCGACAATATCATGTGCCCGAACTAACGACAGTTCATCCGGCAACACTAACCGTAATTGGACAAAAACCCTGGGACCTGCCTGTCGCGTGCGAAGTTGATCAACAGCCAATACTTGCGGCAAAGGTTGTAGTGCGTCGACAATTTGCTGCCGATCCTGCGGCGATAATTCGTGATCGAGCAAATGTTTCAAACTTTCCCGTGCCAGTTGCAGGGCATTCCAGAATAAATAAAGCGCAATGAGCGCAGCCATAGCAGCATCCGCCCAAAGCACACTATTTGCCACCAAAAACAGCGCTAAAATCACGGCCGCATTCATCAGTACATCACTGCGATAGTGAGCGGAATCAGCCTTCACTGCCAACGAACCTGTACGTTGAATCACAAACCGCTGCACGATGACCAGTGTTACCGTTAACGCGGTGCACAACAGCGTCAGCCAAATACCACTTTGCAAGGCGGCAATGGGTTCCGGACTGTAATATCGACTGACCCCCTGATAAAACAACATGACAGAAGCGCCGGTTAAAAATGCTGCCTGAAACAACGCCATCACGGCTTCCATTTTACCGTGCCCAAAACGATGGGCATCATCTGCTGGCTTCAACGCGTAGCGCAAAGCCGCAAAATTAAGCAGCGACACCAGAACATCCAGCAGAGCATCCATAAACGATGCCAATGCAGCCGCAGCATTGGTCATGACCGCAGCAGCAAGTTTCAAAAGCACAATCAATACTGCAACGACCAGTGTGAACATGCCGGAGCGGCGTACCAAAATCGCGTAATCAGAGGCTGGATTGTCTTGTTGCGCCATGACTATTTCCTTGTTGAGGGTAAGACTTCAGACCGCGCCGACAAATCCTTGTTGGCGCCATGCTTCATAACTAATGATGGCAACTGCATTCGCCAGATTTAAACTACGGGCGTCTGGCATCATCGGAATACGGATTTTAAGTTCAGGGGCAATCGCATCACGGACAGCATCGGGTAAACCATGTGTTTCAGAGCCAAATAGCAACACATCGTCTTGCTGATACTGCACTTGAGTATGCGGCCGGCTGCCTTTCGTGGTACAGGCGATAATCCGTTTGCCTGCCATCGCCTGTGCAAAATCTGCATAATTGGCATGACGGGTAACATTGGCTAAATCATGGTAATCGAGACCGGCACGGCGCAGTTTTTTTTCTTCAAAATCAAAACCTAAAGGTTCAATCAAATGCAAACTACAGCCATTATTGGCCGCCAGACGAATAATATTGCCGCAATTTGGTGCTATTTTCGGTTCATACAAAGCAATGTGAAACATAGGCTCAATACTGAATAATCATCGGATAGCGCAGTATAACGAAAAAGCAGCAACGGGCGCAGTGCCTTCGTATGGGGTAGCTTATAAATACCGCGAAAAAAACTGGCAGTCCTTACTGTTTCATCTAAATGTCCCTCTCGATTGGACGTATTTTTTAACCGCAGTACCGGTCAAGCTCGCTGGCGCTTCTGACAGTTCATCCTATAATTTAGGAACACACCAATTCGCAACGGAATGCACATCAGATGATAGAAACTTTCGGCAGCTGGCTTTCGTTTGTGACAACGCCTCATGGTCTGTGGCTGCTCCCATTAGCTGCTGGCGTCTGGTTTTATAGAAGGCAGCAATTGCGGCCTACCCCACAAAGCCTGAACCTTAATTATTATTTCCGGCACCTAAGCTCTCCTGCCTGGTTTGCTGACGAAAATTTTCAATTACGTCAACATAACCCGGCGATGACTGAATTTCAGTGGCCAACAGGCCTGCGGCCACAACTCTTTAGCAGCAGACAATGCTTACACAGCGCCTGGCCGGATATTCAGGCCGAACTCGCCCACAATCACAACTGGCAAGGGATTGTTTGGCTACCAACATCCACGACACCGCGGGCGCTGCAATTGACAATTACGCCACTGACCCGTCATCAGCCACGCTATTACATGGTCGTCCAGCAAGACATCAGTCAACAGCAGCAACACCAGTCAGAGCTTGAGCAATTAACCACCCATGATGCTTTGACAGGCGTGTCAAACCGAACGCTGTGGTTAGCGCAGCTAGAGCCTGTGTTGCAACAATGCCGCGATGCGCAACAACATTTTGCAATTTTACTAATTGAACTCACCGAACTAGACAATATACAACAACAATTCGGGGCAAATCAGGCGCAACAGTTTGAGCAATGGACAGCCCAGCAGTTGCAACGACATTTGCCGGCAGGTGCTAGTCTTGGTCAATTTTCGGATCGTCTCTTTGCAGTATTATTAACACCCCAACATTGCCAACAGCAGCCTGAACAGGCGAGTTTGCAAATAGCCCAGCAATTAAAGCTGGCTGTTCATGGTCCATGCCCACTGGACGATTTTGATTTGATTGGTAAATGTGCCATCGGTATTAGTCTGTTTCCGCAAGGTGGAGAAGATGTGGAGACTTTATTGCAGCATGCCGACTGGGCATTGCAACAAAGTTTGGTTCAGAATGAGGCAATTTGTGTCTGGCAGCGATCCGGGCAAGCGACTATCGCAGATGCCAACCTCGCGGAAGCCCTGCAACACGGTCTGAAGCAATATGAATTTGAATTGTATTTTCAGGGTTGCTATCACTTGCATGACAAAAAGCTGCAGGCTTTAGATGTGCAACTCGCCTGGCATTCACCCAGCAGAGGATTGTTATGGCTACCACAATTTAGAGCCGCGGCAGAACAAAGCCATTTATTACTGGCCCTGGAACGCTGGCGATTCTCGCAGCTATGCCAGCAAATCTGGCAATGGCGGCAACAAGGGTATCAACTGCCAAAATTTCGATTGGAATTATCACCCCTACAGCTGCAACAACCAGACTTACTGCCTTATTTATTGCATCACCTGCAAGAATGGCAACTACAGCCTGAATTGCTGCAACTACGAGTCAATGAGAGATACTGGATCGAACAACCCGGGCGAGCAATCGCCCAGCTACAGGCCCTAAAACAAGCAGGTTTTTACTTAATTTGGCAAGATTTTGGCGAAGGACATACGGCACTTGCATTGTTAGCGGAAGGTTTTTGGTCAGAAGTGATGCTGGCAGAATCAATGATCAATGATTTGGAATTCCAAGACAATCAACGAAATATCTGCGCTAGCCTAATCAGGCTGGCAGGGAATCATCAACTGACGTGTTCGGCCCAAAGTGTTGATAATGAAATGCAAGGTTATTTACTACATGTGATGGGCTGTGGGTCGGGGCAAGGCCTGTTGTTTGACCGTCCCCAAACCGCGGTACAGATTAGTGCCGATTTCATACAACAACCAACCAACATCAGTCGCGCCGGTTAAAGCCAAAAACCGGCGTGGATCTGCGATTTTATTCGTCGCGTTTTTCGCGGCCAAGTAAATCAATCGCGGCAAGACGAGCATCTTTGCCTTGATACAACACTTGATATATTTGTTCGGTGATCGGCATTTCGACACCGACTCTGGCCGCAAGATTAAACACCTCTTTGGCGTTGCGATAACCTTCAACGACCTGACCAATACTGGCCATCGCCTCTTCAACCCCAGCGCCCTGCCCTAACAACAAACCAAAGCGACGATTTCTCGATTGATTGTCAGTACAAGTCAGCACCAGATCACCAAGGCCAGCCATGCCCATAAAGGTTTCTTTTTGCGCGCCAAGCGCACAACCTAAACGACACATTTCGGCCAGACCACGTGTGATGAGGGCAGTACGGGCGTTGGCACCAAAACCAATCCCATCGGCCATACCCGCGCCAATCGCAATCACGTTTTTCACCGCGCCCCCCAATTGCACCCCAATAAAATCAGGATTGGTATAGACTCGGAAAGTACGGCCACAATGCAGCAGATCTGACAATAAAGTAATAAATTCGCTGTCAGTGGATGACAAAGAAATGGCAGTTGGCAAACCCAAAGCCAGCTCTTTGGCAAAGGTCGGCCCTGAGAGAACCGCCAGCGATACGTCGTCACCAAGAATATCGCGTGCCACATCTTGTAATAGACGACCGGTATCTGGCTCTAATCCTTTTGTTGCCCACGCGACACGCGCATGTGGCAATAAATAGGGCTTAATTTGTTTTAAAGTATCGGCAAAAGCGTGGCTCGGTACCACAACCAGAATATTTTGACTGGCTTTCACGGCGCCAATTAAGTCACCTGTTACTTCTAACGTATCCGGTAAACGGATATCCGGCAGATACTTGTGGTTGATTCTGTCTGTTTGCATCGCCGCAACGTCTTGCTGACTGCGACCCCACATAAGGGTGTGATGACCGTTTCGCGCTAAGCAAATTGCCAGCGCGGTGCCGTACGAACCGGCACCTAAAACTGTGATTGCCGCAGCCATAGCAGACGACGCAGACTTAGTTTGGCAGCTGAGCTTGCGCTTCAGCCTGACGCTGCTGCACATATTGTGCGAACAGAGCATCGAAATTCACTGGTGCCAGGTTCAACTGTGGGAAAGTACCACGATTCACCAAGCCAGAGACTGCTTCACGAGCGTAAGGGAACAGAATGTTTGGGCAAAATGCCGCTAACATATGAGCCATTTGCGCGTCGTTCACCGAAGGAACAGAGAAAATACCGGCTTGCTGAACTTCACACAAGAAGGCCGTTTCAGTGCCGATAGTGGCTGTAACCGTTAGCGACAACACCACTTCAAATGTATTGTCATCTAATTTTTCGTTACGGGTATCCAGGTCCAGTTTAATTTCTGGCTGCCAGTCTTTACGGAAAATAGCAGGAGAATTTGGCGCTTCAAAAGAAACGTCTTTTACATAAATGCGCTGAATGGCGAATTGCACTTGTTGCTCGTCGGCAACTGCGTTGATTTGTTCGTCGGCCATGAAATTAGTCCTAACTGATAATTTGATTAAAATTAGAGAAGCAGAGTGTCCAGTTTTCCTTGCGCTTCAAGCGCATGAAGGTCGTCACAGCCACCAATATGTTGATCATTAATGAAAATCTGCGGCACTGTACTGCGCCCGCCAGACTTATTAATCATTTCCGGGCGTAGTTCAGGCTGTTGGTCAATACTGACTTCCAGAAACTGCACCCCTTTTGCCGATAATAGGGCTTTTGCGCGAACACAATACGGGCAATAGGCTTTAGTGTAAATAGTGACGCTGGCTGCACTCATCAAGGCTGTTCCCGTTATTTTTTCACCACTGGTAAATTTGCTTCAGCCCATTTACCCATACCACCACGCAGTACGGCAACTTGACTGAAACCGGCATTAATCAGCTGTTTTGCTGCACCTTGTGCCGACAAACCCGCCTGACATACCACAATAATGGGTTTGTTTTTGTCATTTTCAAGCTTTGGTAACTGCGAAGCCAATTGTGCCAACGGCATATTACGCGCAGAAGTAATGTGGCCTTTTTTGAAATCATCGGCAGTACGGATATCTAGTAACACTGCATCTTCACGATTCACTTTAATCGTCAGTTCTGTTGGCGTCACGAATTGGACCTTGGAGAACAGCGATTGAACCCAAGTGACAATCAACGCGAGAAGAATGCCGCCCCAAGCAAGGCTTAGGTAAGGATGATTGCCGGCAAATTCAATGTATTGTTCCATAGCTTTTACTTCCGTCAATATTCGATTGGCGCCGAGTATAACGGCTTTCAGGGTCAAAAACAGCCCTGCGTTTTCGACCAATTCTGGAAAATTGGCGACTTTGCACACTGGTTGCACATTTACTGAGCAAGGTTGATTGGAGTCGCGGACAAATTTGGGTAAGATGAACTTTCTAATGATGATCAAGCAACAAGATGCGGAGCAGTGATGACAAAGCCGGTGAAACCTTTAGTTCTTCTGATATTAGACGGTTGGGGTTATCGCGAAGATCCGACTGACAACGCCATTTTGCAAGCGAATACGCCGGTCATGGATCGCCTATGGCAACAATCTCCACATAGCCTGATTTCCGGCTCCGGTATGGATGTTGGCCTACCTGACGGTCAAATGGGCAACTCTGAAGTGGGCCACGTTAATTTGGGTTCCGGCCGGGTGGTTTATCAGGAATTCACCCGCATCACCAAAGCAATTAACGATGGCGATTTTTTCCAGAACCTGGTGTTAGTTAACGCCGTCAAAAACGCCGTACAACAAGGCAAAGCTGTCCATTTGATGGGGTTATTATCGCCAGGTGGTGTACACAGCCATGAAGAACATTTAGTTGCAATGATTGAACTTGCCCATCGTGAAGGCGCGCGCGAAATTTATCTGCATGCATTCTTAGATGGCCGGGATACCCCGCCACGCAGTGCTGAAGCCTCTTTGCAATTGGTACAAGACAAATTTGAAGCTATAGGTACCGGCCAAATTGCCAGCATCGTCGGCCGTTATTTTGCAATGGACCGCGACAAACGTTGGGATCGGGTACAACAAGCATATGAATTGTTAGTAGATGGCAAAGCAGAGTACCAATACGACAACGCCGTCGACGCTTTACATGCTGCATACGCCCGGGATGAAAACGATGAATTTGTAAAAGCGACGGCGATTACCAATGCCGCAGGAAACACCATCCACATCGAAGATGGCGACGCCCTCATCTTTATGAACTTCCGCGCGGACCGCGCCCGTCAATTCAGCCGAACCTTCACCGACGACGACTTCAGCGGATTTGTTCGCCAACGGCGGCCACAGTTAAGTTCATTTGTACAACTGACTGAATATGCAGCAGATATTAAAGCGCCGGTGGCTTATCCTCCGACAGCACTGAATAACGTACTCGGTGAATGGCTGGCCAAGCATGGTAAAACGCAACTACGGATTTCTGAAACCGAAAAATATGCCCATGTTACTTTCTTTTTCAGCGGTGGCCGTGAAGATGTGTTTGAAGGTGAAGAGCGGATTTTAATCCCATCGCCATCGGTCGCAACCTATGATTTGCAGCCAGAAATGAATTCAACTTTACTCACTGACAAATTGGTCGAAGCGATTCTTAGTAATAAATATGACGTGATTATTTGTAACTACCCCAATGGCGATATGGTCGGCCATACCGGTATTTTGTCTGCCGCAATC
>JAHJNE010000272.1 GCA_018820995.1 Gammaproteobacteria bacterium
GATCAACAAAGTCTTCACCCAGAATATTCACCATGATAGTAGGGCGTACTAACGCGGTGCTGCCCAGAGGTAAGCCACAAACAGCGCGTAAATGGTTTTCAAATTGGCAAGTGTCACTACCTTGTTGGGTCCAATGGCCGGAATTGTGCACGCGAGGGGCAATTTCATTGACGAGCAGTTGCTCGCCGACCTGAAAAAACTCCAATGCCAACACACCAACGTAATCAAGTTTCGCCGCCACAGCATCAAACATTTGTTTGGCTTGCTGCTGCAATTCCTGTTGACTCGGCAATGCAAGTGATACGGCCAGTACGCCATTGACGTGATGATTTTCGGTCAGCGGGTATACAACTGTCTCACCTTTTGCATTCCTGGCGCCGACCAAACTTACTTCCCGGTCGAAACGAACAAATTGTTCCGCGACAATCGCTTGCGGTAGGGCATGATCAGCGCCAGCCATAAAGCTTTCAATATCAGCCCAAATGGCAGCTGCATCGTCTATTTGCTTCAAGCGCCATTGGCCTTTGCCGTCGTAACCCGCCAATGCGCTTTTGAGCACTAGTGGCAAGCCTAACTCAGTAATCGCAGCCTGATAATCAACTTCAGTTGTAACAATCCGATAAGCCGCATTGTTCACGCCGGCAGCATCCAGTAGTTGTTTTTCCTGGCGACGATCACCACCAGCTTTGATGGCGCTGCTGTTAGGGAAAAACTTCCCACTCTTTTGGCATATGTCTTGGACTGGGTAAGGGATATGCTCAAATTCTGACGTGACAACATCGGCATCAGTCACAGCTTGTTCTAAAGATAGTGGAAATATCTGCTGAGTGACAGGGTGTACCACGGTTTTTGTGTTGACGTCGTAGGCTAGCACTTGCAGATTCAGTGGTGCACCAGCCAGAGCCATCATCCGCGCCAACTGACCAGCGCCCATCACCAGGACTTTTTTCATTATGCGTCCTCGGCCGGATTCGGCTGGCTTAATACGGAGTCCGTTTGTTCTTGGCGAAACGTATCTATTTTGGTCATTAAGACCGCATCTGAAGTCGCCAAAATCTGCGCGGCTAACAAACCAGCATTGGCTGCACCGGCGTCACCAATGGCCAAAGTGCCTACAGCAACACCTTTGGGCATCTGTACAATAGACAATAATGAATCCAAACCTTTGAGTGCTTTCGATTGCACTGGTACGCCAAGAACCGGCAGGCTGGTAAAAGCTGCTGCCATACCAGGTAAGTGCGCTGCGCCACCAGCGCCGGCGATAATAACTTTTAAGCCGCGACTGGCAGCATTTCCGGCATATTCAGCCAATAAATGTGGGGTTCTGTGAGCAGAAACGACGGTTGTTTCATAAGTAATACCAAACTTATCCAACATATCTGCTGCATTTTTCATGGTGGGCCAATCAGATTTTGAACCCATAATGATACCGACTTTCATTGCTGTTTCCTCAAAACCGCCAGGTACTGGCATAATAGGCGGCTATTATAGCCATCTGCGGGTGGTCAGGAAAATATTTGTGTCGTGCGGCATTAGCAATAAGTGTGGTGTTATGATTTCTCAAGCTGAATTAGATAAAACAATCAAAGCATTAGCTGAAGGGCAAGTGATCGCTTATCCAACCGAAGCAGTCTTCGGTGTCGGTTGTGATCCCGATAATTTGCAGGCAATTGCCTTGTTGCTACAAATTAAACAGCGCGAAAAAAGCAAAGGTCTGATATTAGTGGCCGCAGATTTCGCGCAGCTTTCTTCATATATTAACTTGGACACAATAACGGCTGAACAGCAGCAGAAAATGATGGCGACTTGGCCAGGCCCGGTCACTTGGGTAGTGCCGGCAAAACCAGGTCTGAGTGATTGGCTGACAGGACAGTTTAGTACTATTGCTGTTCGGGTCAGTGATCATCCGTTGGTGCAGCAACTTTGCCTGGCTTATGGAAAGCCTCTTACCTCGACCAGTGCAAACTTGTCAGGTTTGCCTGCCTGTCGCACGGCATCTGATGTTTCGGCACAATTAGGTGAGCAGCTGGCAATTATTTTGGATGCGCCAACTGGCGGCCGGGTCAATCCAAGTGAAATTCGCGATATCACCACCGGACATATTTTTCGGGCAGGTTAATTGGAACAGTGTCGTCAGCCTTCGACGACTCAGTGATACAGGACAAAATAATGCAAAACGTTGATAAGGCTCAGGTCAAAACTTTTTTACTCGCGTTACAACAACAAATTTGTGAGGCGTTGACCATTGCTGATGGAGCCGCGAATTTTGTTGAAGACAGTTGGCTGCGCGACGAAGGCGGTGGTGGCCAAAGTCGGGTATTAAC
>JAHJNE010000273.1 GCA_018820995.1 Gammaproteobacteria bacterium
AGCTGAAAGGCTTAGGCAGAAGCGCGTAAATGATTACGAAATAAAGGCGATTCTTGGTCATTCAACTGGCTCTATAACCCATGATATATATGGCTCAGACCAGACTGCACTAGATGCTGTTCAAGCAGCCTTACATGAATTGAACTATACAGAAATTACTCAAACCGTTAAACCTTGGGTTATACCTCGGTAATCCGATTGATTTCTACTACCTGATATCAGCCTGAACCCCTTGTATTACTTGGGGTTCAAGTGGTTCGACAGTAAACCAATGGTGCTAACCGATTACAGTTGGGAGCAATGCTTCGGTGTGGCTGGTAAGGCTACCACCCAAAACTTCTTGATGATTTCGTATTGTTCTCTTCATTTTGATTGACACTGTTTGTGTAAAATATCCTTTAAATAACAGCCATATCCTCTCGTCGCATAACTATTGATAGAAGCAAATCCCGGTACTGAATGATTTACTGGCTCATCAATTCGATATGACGTTGATTTATTGCGTCGCAGCTAAGGCTGCTGCACGGCGAAAATCTGTTTGCACAATGTCCAGCGCAGCCAGAATGGTCGATGGAGGCAATTGCTGTTGCTCCAGTAGCATGATCAAATCTACGGCTAACTGAACTTCAATAGCGGCCTGCGCCAGTGGCACAGGCGTATTGTTATTTTCGGGATCAGGCATCGATAGCGGTGGTGGCAGGGGCAGTTTGGTCATCAGCTTTCAGATTATCCGGACTGTCTAAGAAGGCACGGCCTTTAGCAACCGCAGCTTTGACTTTGGTGACCATTTCAAACCGTTCGGTTTGCGGCAGATAAAATGCCAAATCCACTTCATAACGAATATATTTACACGGCAGTTGGTTGAGCACGATACAAGACAAATCAGCGAGATATTCAGGATCCTGTTCGGTAATGCCCAATTCAACCAGGTGATCAAGCATCAGTTTTTCATAATAGTTGTGGATATCATCATGTAGTTTCATCAACTGCTCCATCGTCGTTAGCGGTCAAACCGGTTGACCTGACTGGTTTTTTTGTTCGGCTAAGCATAAACCCTCAACAACAAAAATGCCACAGCTGGTCAGACTGACATTGTGCCTGGTGCACTGCTACAATGCGGGGTCGCAATTAAGGCCTTTGGCCGGAATCTCATTATGCAAAAAAATACCACGCCATGTTATTACGGCGATTATCTGCAACTGGATAAAATCCTCACCGCTCAAGCGCCGGAAAGTGCCAAATATGGCAATGAAGCGCATGATGAAACTTTGTTTATTGTGGTGCATCAGGTGTATGAGTTGTGGTTCAAGCAGGTACTCCATGAATTAAAGTCGGTGCTGGAAGTGTTTGCTGCAACGCAGGTCAGAGATGAACAACTGACGGGTGTGGTGCACAAACTTAAACGCGTGATTACTATTCAGCAGTTGATGAATCAGCAGATTGGTGTGATGGAAACCATGACGCCACAGGACTTTATGTCATTTCGTGATTATCTGGTGCCCGCATCCGGTTTTCAAAGTGTGCAATTTAAAATGTTAGAAATTGGGCTGGGGCTAAAAAGCGGTTACCGGATTGATTATGATAAAAACTCTTTCTACAGCCGCTTGAATGAAAAAGATCGTTTGTTTTTGCAAAGCCTGGAGCAACAACCAAGTTTGTTTGAACAAGTTGAAAAATGGCTGGAACGGATGCCATTTTTAGAGTCGGGTGATTTTAGTTTTTGGCAGATGTATCAAAGTGCAACCAGCCAAATGCTGGATGATGATGAACAGACGGTACGTGGCATTGTGCAGATCGCCGAGCACGAACGCGAATTGCAACTGACTGAAATTGATAAAACCCGCGCCAAATTTACCGCCTTGCTCGACAATGATAAATACCAGCAGTTGCAACAAGAGGGGAGTTTTCGCTTAAGTCAACGCGCCATGTTAGCTGCTTTGTTTATTACCTTATATCAGGAAGAGCCGGTGTTTAATCTGCCTTTTCAGGTGCTGACTTGCCTGACCGAAATTGACGAAAACTTAACGATTTGGCGCTATAAACACGCGATGATGGTGCAGCGGATGTTGGGGACTAAAATAGGCACCGGCGGGTCCTCCGGCCATGATTACCTGAAACGAACCACTGAGAAAAATCGGATTTTCACCGATTTATTTCATATGGCGACTTTTTTGCTCCCGAAATCCAGCTTGCCGCAATTGCCTGCTATTTTAAAACGGCAATTAGGGTTTTATTTTGCAGGCGCTGGTCCGCTTTCATAAGTCATGAAATCATTGATTGGCTGGCTAGTCGGAAGCTGCAGCGCAAGACTACACTAGGTGTGGATCTGAATGGGCAACTGCCGACTGGCAAATGCGGCTATAAATAGCTGCAAATGAACCGCAGTCAATGCGTCTAAGTCTCGCTGGTAACCACCACCTATGACAGCTGCCAGTGGGATCTTTAAATCGCGACAACGATTGATCACCAATTGGTCCCGAGCCAATACGCCCTCGGTGCTAATCGCCAATAGGCCTAAATCATCATCCTGATGAATATCAACGCCGGCATCATATAACACAATATCTGGCTGATGCAGTGCCAATAAATAATCCAGACTTTCCTGCACTGCCGTTAAGTATGCTTTATCAGCGCAGTTATTTGGCAAAGCTAAATCCCAGTCCGATTGTTGTTTTCGGGCTGGGAAATTCTTCTCACCATGCAGGGATGCGCTTATAACACTCGGATCATCGGCAAAAATTAACGCCGTACCGTCGCCCTGATGGACATCACAATCAAAGACCAGAATTTTATCCACGCCTTGTTGTTGTAACACTCGTGCGGCAATGGCTAAATCGTTAAACAAACAAAAACCGCTGCCTTCACCGCTAAAGGCATGGTGGTAACCGCCACTTAAATGAAGTGCCAGACCATGCTGTAAAGCCAGTTGTACGGTTTGAATGGTGCCGCCAACCGAGCGCAGACTACGTTCGACTAAAAAATCAGACCATGGAAAACCGATCCGGCGCATCGCTTTGGGGTCAATGTCACCAGTTATTAAGCTTTGGATATAAGCAGGCGTGTGTACCAGCGCCAGTTCAGTAGCAGTTGCTAACTGTGGTTTGACAAAGCTATCTACCGGCACGCCAGCAGCCAGCAGCGCTTGATATAACGCGCGGTATTTCCCAATAGGATAACGATGGCGATCCGGTAACTGCAGCTCGCTATAACAGGGGTGATATATAAGTGGCGGCCAGTGCATCAGAACTCGCGTTTTTGTTCCAGCCACTGAATTTCGGCTTCTAGCTGGCTGATGGCTTTACGACAACGGCCGAGTCGGGCATGTAATGCCAGTTGCCGGGCCGGATCCTGTTGTTGTTGCGCCGCTTCGTTGATTAAATCCAATAATCGGCGTTCAAATTCATGGGTTTCACTGAGTTTTTGATACAACGCCTGATGTGTTCCACCCAGCTCAGCCAGCAATTGCCCGGCACGTTGCCGTTGCGGTGTCGTAGGTGTTTGTGCTGCAGTTTTAGATGGACGCCATTTACTTTTTTCGCGTTTGCGCACATCCAAACAAGCAATAGCGCGGCCTAGTGCCTGCATTTGTGCTGATAGTTTTTCGGCCAGTCGTTGTTGGTTTTGTTGTTGAATGATCAACAACTCGCCGCTGCCACGAATAGGTTGCTGCAGACG
>JAHJNE010000274.1 GCA_018820995.1 Gammaproteobacteria bacterium
AACTCCAGAGTCAAGACCAACACAGTAACAACACCTGTCAGACTTGTGACCATTGTTGCACTATCCATGCGATGGCGTTTCCGGCCACCTTGGTATTAAGCCAGCAAGACAGTCACGACAAAGTGCAACAATTTACTTATTTCCACAGCAGTGTCTTTATCCCCACGCAAAAACGCCCACCAAAATTTGCTTAAACCCTTCAGACGACTTTTGTCGAAATTTCAGCACCTAACTTAAGGCGTTCGCTTTTGATGTGACGCTGGTGGGTGCCTCGTTCAGTGATCTACATTTAAGCAAGAAAAGAGCATCCTATGCTGACCAACCAAGCGCATCTGCGCACAAAAACCTTATGGCTGCCAAGCTTATGCATTATTGCGCCGCTGCTTTGTCATCTGCCTGCCGCAACAGCCGCTGCTATTGAATCAGAAAAAGCGGCAATCACCGAGCCGGTAGCGAGCACACATCAGCATCAGCCTGCCGCTGCAGCCAAGCAAACCCTCGTTTTAGCGCCATCTGAGCGGGCCAATTTACTGACGGCTGCAGCAGGCAAGCCACAAGCTAGCGGCATCACCACCAAATATATCTGCCCAATGCATGCGCATATCCTCAGCGACACTCCGGGGACTTGCCCGATTTGCGGCATGAATTTGGAAAAAGTCGAGGTTGGCTCTTTAGATAAGAGCGGCGGCATGAAAGAAGAAGTTAGCATCAGGGTGTCAGGGCGGATGCAACAAGCGCTGGCATTAAAAGTGGCGACCGTTGAGCGCGATACCTTGTGGAAGTTTGTCGAAACTGTTGGACAGGTCGACTACAACGAAAGCCAAATTGCCCATATTCACGCCAGAGTGTCCGGTTGGATTGAAAAACTCGCCGTCAAATCTATGGGCGATACCGTGAAAAAAGGCCAATTACTGTACGAAATCTACTCGCCAGAATTGGTCAATGCCCAGGATGATTACTTATTGGCATTAGACACCCAGAAAAAAACCGGCGGCCAACGTTATCAGGATTTAGTGCGCCGTGCCGGCCTGCGATTATCGTTCCTTGGCTTTAACGAGAACCAAATCAAACAATTAGCACAAACCAAACAAACCCAATATCGCATTCCGTTTTATGCCAGCCAAGATGGCGTGGTCGAAACGCTGTCGGTGCGCGACGGCATGTACATCGAACCACAAACCGAAGTCATGTCATTGGTCGACCTTTCCACCGTCTGGGTGATTGCCGACGTGTTTGAAAATGAACAAAACTGGATCGTCAAAGGGCAACAGGCTGAAATTGCCGTTCCAGCGATGGATCTAAGCGGTTTAGAAGGCACCATCGATTATATCTATCCGGAGCTTGATCCGATCACCCGCAGCCTGCGCGTAAGACTGGTCATCAACAACAGCCAAGCCAAACTCAGGCCAAAAACTTTAGCCAAGGTGTCTATTTTCGGCGGCCCGAAAAAAGACATTCTGGTGATCCCACAACAAGCGTTGATCCAAACCGGCAAACAAAACCGCGTCATCGTCAAACAAGCCGATGACAGTTTTGCCGCCAAAGTGGTCACGGTCGGCATGATGCGCCAAGACAAAGTAGAAATAGTCGATGGGCTAACCGAAGGCGAGCGGGTGGTGATTTCAGGTCAGTTTTTGCTCGACTCCGAAGCCAGCCTGAAAGGTAGTTTAATGCGCTTAAGTAGCGGCCATCAGCACTAGGAGGCACCATGTTAAATTACCTTATTGCCGCCGCAATCCGACAGCGCGTGATGGTGCTGATTATCGCCATCATGGTCGCAGTCTGGGGTGTGCAGGAGCTTCGAAAAACGCCACTGGATGCCTTGCCGGATTTATCCGATGTGCAGGTGATTATTCAAACCTCTTATCCGGGCCAAGCGCCAAAATTGGTGGAAGAACAAATCACTTATCCACTGTCAGCCGCAATGTTAGCCGTGCCGGGCGCCAAAACCGTGCGCGGTTTTTCGATGTTTGGCGACTCTTATGTTTACGTCATCTTTGAAGATGGCACCGACATCTATTGGGCGCGCTCGCGGGTGCTGGAATACCTCAGTCAAATCAGTCGTCGCTTACCAAGCGGCGTGCAACCGTCGTTAGGGCCGGATGCTTCTGGGGTCGGTTGGGTGTTTGAATATGCGTTAGTCGACCGCTCGGGCAGCCTCGATTTATCGCAACTGAAAAGCTTACAGGACTGGTACCTTAAGCTTGAGTTACAAAGTGTGACCGGAGTGTCGGAAGTGGCAACGGTCGGCGGCATGGAGCAAACCTATCAGGTGGTGCTGGAGCCGGACAAAATGGCGATTTATAAATTGGATATCGCCAGCATTAAAAATGCCATTGAAAAATCCAACAATGAAGTGGGTGGCTCGGTCATTGAAATGGCCGAAGCAGAATATATGGTGCGCGCCAAAGGGTATCGCCAAACGCTGGCCGATTTTCAGGAAATCCCACTGGGTATTACCAGCCCGTCCGGCACCAGTTTAACGCTGAAAGATGTCGCGACAGTGCGAAAAGGCCCGGCCGCCCGGCGTGGTATTGCTGAACTCGACGGTGAAGGTGAAGTGGTCGGCGGCATTATTGTGATGCGCTATGGCGAAAATGCGCTGAGCACCATCGACGCCGTGAAAGCCAAACTGCTGGAGCTACAAGCAGGATTGCCGGCTGGGGTAGAAATCATTCCAACCTACGACCGCTCGCGGCTTATTCTGAACTCGATCGATAACTTATCGACCAAAGTCATTGAAGAAATGCTGGTGGTGAGTTTGGTCTGTTTACTGTTTTTAATGCATGCCCGCTCGACTTTGGTGGCGGTGATCACACTCCCGCTGTCAATTTTGATCGCCTTTATTGCGATGAACAAACTGGGCGTTAATGCCAACATTATGAGCTTGGGCGGCATTGCCATTGCCATCGGCGCTGTGGTCGACGGTGCCATTGTGATGATTGAAAATATGCATAAACATCTGGAACAATTTCAGACGGAACATCAGCGCCAACCCAATAACAACGAGCATTGGCGCATCGTGGCAGAAGCGGCCACCGAAGTGGGGCCAGCGTTATTTTTCTCGTTGATTATTATCACCTTAAGCTTTGTGCCGGTGTTTGCACTTGAAGCACAGGAAGGCCGGTTATTCGCCTCCTTGGCTTACACCAAATCCTTTGCTATGGCGGCTTCGGCATTTTTAGCCATCACCTTAGTGCCGGTACTGATGGGTTATTTTATCCGCGGTAAAATCCCGCCGGAGCAGAAAAACCCGCTCAACCGCGGCTTGATAGCCTTGTATAAACCGTCGTTAAAACTGGTGCTGCAATTTCCTAAAACCACGCTCGCGGTGGCGTTACTTGCCCTTGTCAGCGCCGCTGTGCCACTCACTAGAATGGGCAGCGAGTTTATGCCAGCATTGGAAGAAGGCGATTTGCTGTATATGCCAACGGCGTTGCCTGGGATCAGTGCCGGTAAAGCGGCTGAAGTGCTGCAACAGACCGACCGTTTAATTAAAACAGTACCAGAAGTAGCGCGGGTATTTGGTAAAGTCGGCCGCGCCGAAACTGCCACCGATCCAGCGCCGTTGACGATGCTGGAAACCACCATCATGCTCAAACCTCAGACTGAGTGGCGCGAAGGCATGACGCTGGATGGCATTATTGCCCAGCTGCAGCAAACGGTGACAGTACCCGGCCTGACCAATGCCTGGGTGCAACCGATCAAAACCCGTATCGATATGCTGTCAACGGGCATCAAAACACCGATCGGCATTAAAATTTCCGGTGCCGATGTCAATGAATTACAACGGATTGGTACTGAAATAGAAGCCATTTTACAAAAAGTTCCGCACACCAAATCGGCCTACGCCGAGCGCAGTGGTGGTGGTCGGTATATCGATATTTCGCCCAAACTGGATGTCGCCGCCCGTTACGGCATGTCGCAACAAGATATTCAGGATGTGGTGCGCTATGCCATTGGTGGCATGGATATTGGCGAGTCGGTGCAAGGGGCTGAGCGATATCCAATCAACCTGCGTTATCCGCGCGAGCTGCGCGACAACCTGAGCAAACTGCGTGAACTGCCGGTGATCACCAAGTCCGGCCACTACCTGCCACTGCATAACCTCGCCGATATCGAGATCAGCGATGGCCCGCCGATGCTCGCCAGTGAAAATGGCCGGCTGATTTCATGGGTGTTTATTGACATGAAGGGCACCTCAATTGGCGAATACATCCAAAGCGCCAAGGCGGCACTGGAGGCAGAACTAAGGGTACCGACCCGCTACAGCTACACTTTTGCCGGCCAATATGAATATATGCAACGGGTTGATGCCAAGCTCAAAGAAGTGATCCCGATGACGCTGGCCATCATCTTTATTCTGCTGATGTTGACCTTTGGCTCAACACTGCAAGCCAGCATCATTATGCTCAGCCTGCCGTTTGCTTTAGTCGGGAGTAGCTGGTTGTTGTTTTTGCTCGATTACAACTTCTCGGTTGCTGTCGCCGTCGGCATGATTGCGCTGGCTGGCGTGGCTGCAGAATTTGGTGTCATCATGTTGATTTACCTTGACAATGCCATTAAACATCGCCAGGAAAAAAATACCTATCATAGCGTCGATGATTTAAATGAAGCGCTGATGGAAGGCGCGGTGATGC
>JAHJNE010000001.1 GCA_018820995.1 Gammaproteobacteria bacterium
AACAAAGGCTCGCTTTGCGCAGAGCTTTCCAACAAGCCGTTTTCATCACTCAGTTGATAGTGCAGTTGCACCACAGTATTTTGGGTAATCTTCATGAAATAGAGGTTCCTGATGGTCGAAAAGGTCACCATTATCCTGAGTTGTCAGGCAAAGTGCGACCTTTTTTTCCAATACTGCCCACTTCTAAGCTGGCAGTGCCTGATGGTTTTGGCTAGCGCCGGTCATGATGATAGTGGCGTTTTTCCTCGCGACCGCCGCTCTGCCGGTCATTGTAAACATAGACTTTTTCGTATTGTGTCCGTGGCCGGTAATCCACTTCAACAAAGGTCACCGGCTGTTGGCAGGCACCGTAGTGGTGGCAGTATTTTTTCCAATGTTTACGGTGTTTTTTCGAAGCTTGCACCAGGATCGGTTGTACGATGACTCTTCGTTCCTGATAAACCGGCTGCGCATAGACTTGTTTTGTATAGACCGGTTGTGCATAGACTCTTTGTGTATAAACAGGTTGCTGGTAAACAGTGACGGCCGGTTGCCCAACTTGTAGTTGTCCATAAACGCCCGGCTGAATTTGCCCTTGCACACTGATACTGACATCACTTGCCTGAGTTTGGGGGACTAGTAAAGTACTGACGGCAAACAGGCTGGGCAGAATGATTTTCTTTAGCCTTTGGACAACACGCTGCCAAGCGGTAGTGTTGGCAGTGGTTTGGGCGTTCATTGGGGACTTTGCCTGGCTGATAAGCTGGCTGTGAGCAGTTTTATCCTGGCGATTCTGATTTTGGTTCTGGTTTTGAAGGTCACCTTGGGTGACCGGGCTTTTAAGCTGAAGCTCGATTTGAAAAACTCTGTGGGTCTGGGCAAGCAATTGCTTTGGCTGCGGGTTGTTCATCATAGCCTCCTGCGGCTTTCTTCCAACGATAGCGTTGGATAGACTATTGACGCAGGCCGATGAATCATTGCTGAATCAGCATCAACGGATTAATTTATCTACAGTGTTGTACTCCGTTCATTTAAGGCGTCCATAACGCAGGATCCAGCCGGTAATATTGCTTTAGTTGTTGATAAAGCTTCGGGTGTTGATGCTGAAATAACATGCCTTGTTCAAAAAATACTTCGGTGATCACTGCAAAAAACTCAGCCGGATTGGTTGCAGCATAGGGGTCGAACAAGGAAGGCAGGCCATGCGCCAAACGATGCTGTAACGCCTCAAATTCGGTGGTTAACACTTTACTCCACACCCGATAGGCCTCAGTGGTGGCAAGGAATGGCGCGCCATTAGCGGCACCATTTTCCTGATCTAACTGATGCGCAAATTCGTGCAGCACCACATTGTGGCCATCGGTTGGATTGGCTGCACCTTGCTGGCTGTCGGGCCAGGACAACACGACTTTCCCTTGCTGCCAGGACTCACCCAGCCTGACTTGCATTTGATCATGCACCACACCCGCGGCATCTGGCTGGTTTTGCGCCACCTGATAAGCCGCTGGGTAAACCAGTACTGATTTTAAATTAGGGAACAATTGCGTCGGGCGGTTTAACATTAATAAACAGGCTTGTGCGGCGATATTGATCCGGATTTCGTCGGTGATCACTAATCCTTCACAGCCGATAAATTGTTTTTGGGCGATAAACAGCTGAATCAATTTTTTCAAACGCATTTGCAAGTCGGCAGGCAACGCCCGGTAAAGGGGCAGTTGCTGTTTTAATATTTTGCGCCAATGAGTTGGAAAAGGCGTCGCGGCAATACGCTGGCGTTGCAGGGATTGTCGCCAGACCGGAGACAATAATCCGCCAATAATAAGGCTCATGCCAACTAAAATAACCGCGGTTTGCCAGTTCATTCAAAACCTATGAGAGTGAAGTGCTGCATTAAGCATCGTTGCGTTTGAAATGGGAGAGTGCAGGGCGATTTTCAAGGGTGAGGGTATAGCTTTTATAAAAGCCCGCAGATTACAGACGCAAATTGTATGATCCTTGTATACACTGTAAGCAGGATGTTTTTCGGAAGCCATTATGAATATTTTCCAACTACAACAACAACTTTCGATTGCCCAAAGTATTCTGCGGCAAATGAGAGACCCACAAATTCAACAAGACCGCTGGCGATTTCGGCAGAACTTACAACGTTTGGGCTCGCTTTTAGCCTACGAGCTTTCAAAACAACTGCCTTTTTCGCAAACCACCCTGCAAACCGGTCTGGGCACGGCGACGATTGCCGATTTGGAGCAACAACCAGTGTTAATCTGCGTGATGCGGGCCGGACTTCCGTTTTATCAGGGCTTTCTGGAAATGTTTGATCAAGCCGATAGTGGTTTTGTCGGCGCTTACCGGCAGGAAGGGCCAACCGCCAGCGATTTAGAAATATTTCTAGGCTACAGCGCTGCACCTGATATCGCCGGTCGCGATTTGATTTTGGTGGATCCAATGCTCGCAACCGGCGCTTCGTTACTTAAAGTATGGGAATTACTGAAAAAACAGGGAGAACCCCGTAGCTTACATATTGCGGCCGCCATTGCCGCGCCAGAAGGTTTAGCGCTGTTGGAACAGCAACTGGCATTTCCGGTCTCATTTTGGTTGGGTGCTTTAGATCAATACCTGAATGAGCAAGCTTATATTGTGCCCGGACTTGGTGATGCTGGTGATCTTTGTTTTGGACGCAAGGAATAACATGAATTTTTTCGCCTGTAATGACTGAGCAACCGCTATCGTCAACAAACAAACACTCTCTGGCTGGCAATCGGCTGAGTTGGCAGTTATGGTTTAGCCGACATAACTGGCTTACTTGGTTAGGCTTGTGTTTTGTACTGCCGGTGATGATCTATTACTGGCAATACTACAGCAAACATATTCATCAGCAGCAACAAACTATATTTCAACAACATACTGATAATATAGAGTTTGAATTACAGCAAAGACTGCTGCATATCGAGTTGTTGCTGCGAGCGAATGCCGCTTATGTGACGTCCTCAGAACACGTCAGTCAATCGGAATGGCAGCAATATATAAGTACCTTAAACTTGACCCAGATGTATCCCGGCGTTCAGGCGCTGGGGATTGTCAGCTACCGCAGCCATGCTGAGATGCCCTTGTTATTTCGCCATGTGAACAGCGAATTACAATTGGCAACGAAAGCCGCTCAATCAACCGTTACGGACGTTGTCTTACGACCGGCTGGCGATCGAAAGCATTATGCGGTTGTCAGTCATATTCAGCCGATGACAGCACAAAACGTGAGAGTACTTGGCTTTGATATTTTAAGCGATCCAATGCGATTTCAGACGGCGATGCGCGCTGCAAGTCTGAATCAACCGGCGTTAACTGCAAGAGTGTTGTTACAGCAAGATGGTGGAGCCAGCGACCAACCGGGTTTAGTTCTGATGTTTCCGTTTTATCAACCAGAAGCTGAGTTGCTGACTGCCGAGCAGAAACTGGCGGCTTTAAAGGGGTTTGTCTATGCCGCGTTTCGGGTGCGGGATGTGTTACCTAAATCCTGGTTAGATCCTGACGTACCTATGCTTGATTTTGTCTGGTCGAGTGGGCACGAAACGACGGCAAGCCAGTTATTATTTGCACGCCAAAGCCCGGCACCACTAGTCCCGGTGCAGCAACACCGTCACTTCGATTGGTATGGTCAACCTTTTGTATTACAGATAAAAAACAACTTACTATTCGAACAGCATTGGTTACCCTATGCCAAGTATGAATTGTTTTTGTTGGGTTCGGCCGGACTGGTGTTGTTGTTTTTGTTGCTCAGTTATCTGAATTTACGTCGTTACCAGACCGAACGCCATGCTGAGCAGCTCAACCAGCAATTATCGCAACAACGGCAATTACTTCTACAGGATGAACAGTGCCAAAGTCTGGCGCTGAAGGCCAGCCAGTTGGCCTGGTTTGAATTTGATTTACGTTCTGGCGGCGCCTTTTATTCCGACAACTGGTGGCGAATGTTCGATTTTGCCAGTTCGCAACCCAATTCGGAACCACAACAGTTGTTTGACCTGGTCCACCCGAGCACATTGGCGCTGTTCCGGCAGGATTTACAGCGACTACTCGCCAATGGCCCTGATTTGGATCAGCATCAATACCGCTTTGTCAGTAAGCAGGGGCGGCAATTGTATTGTTTA
>JAHJNE010000275.1 GCA_018820995.1 Gammaproteobacteria bacterium
ATCTTTTCGCGCATGGCTGAAGATGGCAATTTTTATTTTACCAAAGGCACTAATCAAGGATTGTGGTTATTACAACCCGACGGTACTGAACAACAGGTGCTCTCCGGTGATTTATTCTCACCTAAATATGCCTGGACGCTGGTTGGGCGCGATGTGTATTTTCTGCAGCAAAGACCAAATCAGTTGGTATTAAGCCGGTTTGACCGCACAAGCGGCCAGGTGCAACAGTTGCAATTATTACCCGCAGAGCAACTTTTCCCCTATAACACAATTAGTTATGATCCACAGCAACAACGATTGTTGTTAGAGCTCTCAGCCTTTCCACGTGCCGATATCGTTAAACTCGAACATCCTTTACTGAAATAACCGCGTTGCCAAAAACAGTAAGCCCCAGTTGCTAGTGCAGGGGCTTTTGATTTTGTCCGCGATATGCCGTCTTCGCGCAAACCCACAAACCCGAATTCTCTGACCGCTAACGCCGGCTGCTAGGCTGGCCATCTATGAATAGGTTTTTATGCCCGCGGTCAGTTAACCATTGGCTGCAATTAGCGGTCACAGTCGCCTTCCATCTTCAATACTGCTCGTACTGACCTCCAAACATAGGAACAAATGCAAATAGTTCTCAATAGATATTGGAAACACAACTAAGAATGGTTATCATTACCGAAAAATGTTTTGTTTGCTGTGCCAGCCGTCCAAGGTTGGCGTTAAATATTGTTGTACAGGAGTTGTTTGATGTTCAAAACCAAACCCGCCCAGTTAGTCCTTGCCATGCAAGTTGCGTTGTTGGGTGTTCCCAGTGTTTATGCTGTTGCACAGCCGCATGGCGACGTGAATGGTCATTCAAACGCCGATAATTCGATGGAGCGAATTGTCGTCACCGCGTCTGGCTTTGAACAAAAAATAGTTGATGCACCGGCCAGTATTTCTGTGATCAGCGGCATTGAACTACAAAGCCGTCCCTATACCACATTGCTGGATGTGGTTCGGGAGCTTGAAGGGGTCGACATTGGTGAAACCCGCGATAAAACCGGACAGGGTACGGTATCGATGCGCGGCATGGGCTCAGACTATACGTTGATCCTGATTGATGGTCGTCGTCAGAATAACAATGGGGATATCTACCCGAACAGTTTTGGTGGCAATCAATTTAACCATATTCCGCCGTTGTCAGCGGTCGAGCGCGTTGAAGTGATCCGTGGCCCGGCATCTACGTTGTATGGCGCTGATGCGCTGGGTGGCGTGATAAACATTATCACCAAAAAAATTCCGGATAAAACGATTGGCGCTTTTTCTCACAGCCGTACCGTACAATCTGAATCGGCCTTTGGTGATGATACCACCACTGATTTCAGCCTGTTTACGCCGTTACTGCCAGGTAAAGTTGGTATGGCGCTGCGGGCGAATCTCTATCAGCGGGATGCATCAAATCCTGAATACGCACCAGCTGTTGATCCGGATGGTCAATGGATCAGCCGTGAATTAGGATTCGGTGGTGGTGGCAAAACGGTGGATAACACCAACTGGTCTGGCGGTATGACGCTCAACTTCACTCCAAATGCCGATCATACGTTTGTGGTTACTTACGATACTTCGGCGCAAAAATATGACAACGATGGCAATCAGTTAGGGACTGAAGATACCTTTAACGCCATGCTACGAATTGTAAATGGCGCTATTCAGCCGCGGGCAGGTTACGCCAAGGATCAACGCTTTACCCGCGATCAATGGGCGATTCAACATACCGGTCAATGGCATGGTGATATTCGATCCAATATCAGTTTATCTGCAGTCGACACAGACAATTTAGGGCGTACTTTACCTTATACCGTTACTGAAAGAACGGCGTTGCAAGGTTTATGGAATAACGCCTGTCTGCAAGCGGGTGGCAAAAATAACAGTAGCGCCAATTGTGTGCCAACCTGGTTGAGTGGCAAAAATGATGCTGCGAAGTCGAGCGCTTTTACCAACCAGAGTGAAATTGACAAACTGGCATTTATGAGAGCTCACCTTAGCAGCGAGCAGTATCAGCAAATATTGTCGTATTTGCCGCGTGCTGCCCGGATTTTAGCAACCAGCCAATACACGCTGGACGCAAAAATCGAAATTCCATTTGATCAGCATACTGTCATTACCGGTGGTCAGCTGATTGATGGTGAGATGCAAGACAGCGTATTTGGCATGTATGGCGATGGTTTTGTCGAAGGGACGGTGCAGAAACACGAGATGTGGGCTCTGTTTGCCGAAGACAATTGGACGGTATTGCCAGATGTTGTGCTAACAGCAGGTATTCGTTATGACGAGCACAACATATTTGGCGGTGAAGTGAGCCCACGCTTGTATGGCGTCTGGACGGTCAATCCAAATTGGACAATCAAGGGAGGGGTAAGCACCGGTTATAAAACGCCTAAAACCAGCGATTTGTTCCCCGGTATTGTTATGTTTGGTGGGCAAGGGGTAAGCCCTGGGGTGGGTAACCCGTTGTTAACACCTGAGACCAGCGTCAATACTGAACTAGCGGTGTATTATGGACACGATGATGGCCATAGTTTTAATGCCACTATTTTCAACAACAGATTTGACGACAAAATTTCCAGCGGTGGCGATACTGTGCCGCCTTGTGATATTGCCAAACCCGGCCAGCGCTGCGCCGAAGTTGGTGCCGGCTGGGCAGATTTAGGCTATCGCTCATTCTCGCAAAAAATCAATATCGATCGCGTTGATATCAAGGGAGCTGAGCTTGCTGGTGTTTATTTACTGCCGTTCGACCTGACTTTACGCGGAAACTATACCTTTACTGACTCTGAGCAAAAAAGTGGTACCAGCAAAGGTTTACCGATGACCAATACCGCCCGCCATATGGCCAATGCGACTTTGGATTATGCCGCAACGGATGCACTGAAGTTGTTTCTTACAGCAGAGGTTCGCTCAAAACGCTACCGTGGCTTTGATGTCACACTCAATAAGCAGTTGTATTACAAAGATTACGAGGTATTTCACTTAGGTGCGTCATACAAGGCATCGGAAGCTGTGACTTTTAATGCGCGCATCAACAATCTGTTGGATAACGACTTCACATCCTACGAAACAGTCTTTGTAGCCGTGGATGGTGGTGGTTATAGCGGTAGTTATGTTGATGACTATAATAACAAGGATAAAGCACGTAATTTGTGGATCAGTGTGAATGTGACGTTCTAATGGAAGCGGAAAGCGCTGAGACTGGTAGACACGGTTTTGCGCTTTCCCCTCCTTTAGTTAGTTTTGTGTCATTTAGCACCGCTTATTTCAAACCTCCTCTACTATACTGGCGTCAATACGTGAGTGGCTGTTAGAGGTAAGTACCTTGTTGGGAAAAGTGTTTTTAACCACGTTATTGTCTGCTCGACCTTTATTTTTTTTCACTTTCCTTTGCATGGCTCAGGTGATTGCAAGCGTTGAAGTCATGGCTGAAACACCTTCGGCAGCCCAACTGATTATCTTTGGCTACCCACAGCAAATTGTTGACCCTAATACACTTTACCCTATTCGTTTACTCAAAGCCGCTTTAGAAAAAACGGCTGAACCTTTTGTTTTACAAGCATCGCCGGTTCCCATGGTGCAAGATCGCTCATTGCGCGAAATCTCGATGGGCAATCAGGTTGATGTGTTTTGGAGTATGACCAGCATTGAACGGGAGCAGTATTTATTGCCGGTTCGGATCCCGATTGATAAAGGTCTGTTTGGCTGGCGGTTGTTACTCACGACAGCGCAAAACCAACATTTAACCGAGTCGATTAC
>JAHJNE010000276.1 GCA_018820995.1 Gammaproteobacteria bacterium
GTTCTTTTCCGCCGCCAATTTACTGCAATGGCCTGCGTCGATCAGGCCAGCCTGACCCAGACGTCGAAGAAGAATTGATTGCAGGTTAAACGCCATAACACCAATACATCCATCTATCAGAAATAAAAAGAAAATAAGCTATTTTGATTATGACAGCGGAGGATAAGAATTCAACTGTTATGTCAAAGCTTTGTCTTAGCTACAAGTCTGTTAGTATTATCGAATCTTATCGACAACGATAGTTTTGTTTATCGCACGTTATGTATCAGCCGATATTATTTAACGATCTGGATTTGCAATCCTGAAAGGACTTTTGTGAAGCATATAGTAATTGTTTCGACCTCATATCCATTGTCTGCCGATGGCCAGGAAGCTGCTGGAACTTTTGTTGCTGATTTTGCTGAGCAATTGTCCAGCCATGCGCGGGTGACAGTGATCGCTCCCGCCTTGCAGCAAGTTGATGTGAAAATGAATGAGAATTTTGAAGTCCGCTATTTTCCGGTACCTACATTACCTTTATCATTGCTGAATGCCGCAAATCCTAAAAGCTGGCTACCCATCATGACAACACTCTATCGCGGAAGAAAGGCGCTGCAAAAGATTGTCAGACAGCAGCAGATTGATTTTATTTTTGCGCTTTGGGTGTTGCCTTCGGGGTATTGGGCCAGGGCAATAGCGCAGGATAATCATATTCCTTATGCAACCTGGGCGCTCGGTAGCGATATCTGGAGTCTGAGCCGGTTACCGATCATTCGGAGCGTGCTGCGGCAAGTCTTAGCCGATTCCAGGATAAATTTTGCGGATGGTTTGCAGCTGGCCAATGATGTTCAGGAGATATCTGGAAAAGAATGCCGGTTTTTGCCAAGTACCCGTCAGCTTGCGGTGTGTCCTGAAAAAGTACTGGCGGTAAACGCTCCGTATAATCTGGTATTTCTCGGACGTTGGCACACCAATAAAGGGATTGATATTTTGTTGGAGAGCCTGGCTTTACTCGACGAAAAGGACTGGCAACGGATCCACCAGATTAGGATTGCCGGAGGCGGCCCAATGGAACCTATGGTTAAAGCTGCTTGCGCAAAATTGCAATCTGACGGCAGACCTGTTGAATTGTTGGGGTATCTGAATAAAACTCAGGCAACTGATTTAATAGTTGCTGCAGACTATGTGCTTATACCATCGCGAGTCGAAAGCATTCCGGTGATTTTTTCTGATGCGATGAAATGTGGGTCTCCGGTCATTGCGATGCCAGTCGGTGATTTGCCATTGTTATTGCAACAATATCGCGCAGGGGTGCTATCGGAGGATGTAACAGCCGAAGATTTTGCTTTCGCAATTCAACAAGCCTTGACAAAACCTTGTGAGGAATTCAGATCTGGTCTGCAACAAGCCAGCGAGAAATTTGATGTCCAAACAATAGTCAGAGATTTTTTGAAGGCTGTGGTTTAATAGCGTTCTTCAGTGCGGTTCGCGCGTCGTTAGCTTAAAGTCGGACAGGGGTAGGCATGTCGTTTTTCGCCTTAGTTAAACGTAACCGCCGGAAAATTTTTTCGGTGGCTATCGTCGGATTGGCCATTGTCTATCTATTGTATGCAACAGGGGCAGGCCTTGCGCCTACAGTTGCGCTGTTACAAAACATTTCAGTTATCAGTCTTTGCGCTGCTTTTGGCTGTACTGTGATGATGTTGTTGTTAAAAGCTTACTATCACTTGTTGTTATTACGTCAGGTCACGCAGTTACCGCAACGATTCAATACCGTGGTACCGGCCTATCTGCAGGCGCAAGTTGTCCGTTATTTACCGGGAAAGATCTGGGGTTTAGTTTACCAAAGCCAACAATTGAAAGGACATGCAAGTGCGCCAGCCATCGTGCTTGTGAACCTGTTTCAGATGTTAAATACCAACCTGATGGCCTGCGGCATTATTGTTTCAGTGATTGCCGGACAACTTTATGGTCCCTTCTGGGTGCTGCTTGGTCTGGCTTTGACCCTGATCATGGCGGAATTGCTGCACCGTTTTCCCAAATATGAAATGATGATTGTGCAGTTACTGGCAAAATGTTCGAAGTATTTTCAGCATAGTTTATCGACGCAGCAGTTGCAGGCGATTGACTATCGCGGCACCGCAGTGTTACTTGCTGAGTGGGTATTTTTTTTACTGGTGTTCTATCTGCTATTTCATCACAGTTATGCGCCTGCAGATGTCATTTTGGTCGCGGTTTGGTACGCTGCTGCCTCGTTGATCGCTATTTTAGCTATTGTGGTTCCAGCAGGACTGGCAGTGCGTGAAGCCATTTTTATTGCCGGAAGTACCATGCTTCCTGTTGATAATTCGGCATTTCTGGCCGTGGCCGCCATTCTGAGATTGGTTTTTTTTAGTGCCGAAGTTTTTGCAATTCCTTTTGGCATCTGGCTTGGTAAATTTGTTGAAAATGACTAAAGAAACAAAACAATTTGCCTACTGGCAAAAGATGGCAGCTGTTGATCCGGATATGGCTGTGATTGACCCCAGGGATCATGCGGGTTACAAAAACAGCTACATCTGTCAGATCAGGGATTTAGCCTTTGCGAGCGCCTTGTCTAGCATTCCACTGCAATCACCGGTGCTGGATTTTGGATGTGGTACCGGCAGTTCGACCAAGGCGTTAATTCAACTTGGCTATACAGTAAAAGGGGTCGATATTGCCCCAGGTCTGTTGGAACATGCGGTTAAACGGTGCCCGGAAGCTGAGTTTCAGCTGTCAAATGGGGAACGGATCCCTGCTGACAATGAGAGTATGGCTGCGGTGGTGACTTATGTTGTTTTGAGTTATCTGGTATCCGCCGAATCTGTTCAGGCCACTTTGACCGAGATGCACCGGATATTAGCGACGGGTGGCAAACTTATTTTGATTGAACAAGCAAGACGGCATACCCTGATTGTCGAACAAGGATTAAAAATCCAACGCAGCCTGCAAGATTGGCAGCAATTGTTGGCAACTGCCGGTTTTACCCAAGTTCGCAGCAAAATTCTCCGACATGGTCGTTTCCCGACAACACCCTTAATCAAACTGGGATTGCTGCCAGCCAAATGTTGGCCCTGGTTAATGCAGTTGGAACAACAAACAGCGCATCTATGCGGCGTGTTTCCCGGGGATTATGCCGAAGTCCTGTTTGAGGCCATAAAATGAGCGCTATTGCGATTATTGGTGGTGGCCCGGCCGGCATTGCATTGGCGAGGCAGCTCGATCAACTGGGTATTTCCTATGTGCTGTTTGAAGCCGGACAAATGGCGGAGACATGGCGGTCTGTTCCAGCTGATTTGACCGTGTTAAGCCCATGGTGGACAAATACATTAGGCTGGCGTGATATGTTTGATTGCAATCCGTTTGCTAAAGTACCGGCATTGTCGTACGTGGAGCATTTGATGCGGATATCGCGGCGTTTACGCGGTGATATCCGGGAACGAACCCGAGTTGCGCATATACGCAAAGATGGCTCGCAACAATGGGTCATTCAGACCGAGCAGGGCACGGCGCAGACATTTGCCAAAGTCGTGTTGGCTACAGGTTATTATCAGTCGCCCAAAGGTGCCGAACCCGCATTTAGTTCTGACGGCTCTGTGCCCGTGCTACATGCCGCTGCCATCCACGATTATCAACAATTAATGCAATTTTCGGCAGACAAACACCCGGTATTGGTGATTGGCAAAAGAGTCACGGCTGGTCAATTAATCGTTGAATTGCATCAGCGGCAGCTGCGCTGCCTGCTGAGTGTCAAAACGCAGATAGAATATCGCCGCCACGGCACTATTGCTGCGCTGAGGGAGCAACTGTATTTTTTCTGGGAGGAGCTGCAGCTGTGGTTGCATCCCGGTTTGAAACGGAATTCTTACCCTGTAATGGACGGAGGTCTGACACAACAGCTGATCGAATCGGGGGAAGTCGAGGTGATGCCACCGGTGCTGACAGTCACTGCCGGTGAAGTGGTGTTTACCGACCAACAAAGACGCCACTGCGCCGCAATTATTTGTGCCACCGGCTACGATCCAAGCCTTGGGTTATTGCAACCCCTGTTAAATCTAGCCCCGTCTGAAGTGCCTGCCGTGTTCCAGTATGAAGTTGAGGGATTGCCAAATTTGTTTTTGTTGGGATTTGACAATATTGCCGACCACCGAAGCCGTTATTTGCGGGGTATCCGGCGTGATGCGGTAATACTGGCAAAAAGGCTAATGCAACGTTGAAACCGCAGCAAAACATTGTTACTTCGGAAATTTTGTCCGGCGCCGTCTGGCATCAGGTGATCCGTTTGGGTTTTAACGCTGAAGTGATGCGATGGCCGGCAATCCCGGCATTGTACTGCAGCATCTTTCAAAAAGGCCCGTTTCAGCTGGCTTTGCTGAATTTTCCCACAGGCTTGATGTCGGCTGACAGTTGGTCGCCACCCTTGCAAGCAGTGTTGACGCGTGAACTGCAGAGCAGGGGTGTGCAGGTGTTGCGCCTGGCCTTTCCGGATCAAGGCGTTCGTTTTTACGCCGATGATGTGCTGCTACCGGTCACCCAAATCCAGAACTTGCAAGATTGGTCGTTACAACAGTTGGATCAGGATATCCGCTATAAAATTCGTAAAAGCCAACGCATGGGACTGGTTGTGCGTCCGGCGTCTCCCGCCGATGACCAGTGCGTTTTCCAGCTGTACTGCAATGCAGTTGAGCGTCATTCAGGCAATTTACGTTATACCCAACAATACTTTACTGCATTAATACGCATGGCACAGCAGCAATCAGGGATGCAGGTTTTGATCGCGGAAACGCCATCCGCAGGACCCTGTGGTTTTATCGCGGTTGTTCATGATGGCAAGTTCAGCCACTATCTGCATGGCGGGTTCTCGGCGCAGCATGCGGCACTTCGTCCAGGATATGTATTGATGTCACAAGCCATCGAAACCGCACAAAAGCGCGGTGCCGAAGTCTTTGACCTGATGGCGTCACCGGCTGAACAATTGCCGTTGATTCGCTTTAAGGAAAAATGGGGCGGTACCACCTATTTGCAGCGGACAGTTACGATCCCGCTAGGCTGGATGGGGCGACTGCTTAAATTGTTATTGAAATTGCAGCGTCGTATCCAGAGTTAAAGATCGGTTTATCCCGCAGGGGTTGATAAAAGGTAGGGGCCCGATTTAACAGACCCTGATATCAACTCAGCGCAAGCTAACCTTGCAGCAGTTCTTGCACCGCGGATATGACGCGCTGCAATTCAATCGCGGTTAGTTTGGCAGAAATCGGCAAACTGATGATCTGCCGACCCGCAAACATTGCATGTGGGCACTGTTGTGGCTGCCAAGCAAATTTTTGCTGGTAAAAGGAATGTTCAGGCAGACTCATATAATGGACGCCAACCCCAATCCCTCTTTTAGTCATGGCATCAAGCAGTTGATCCCGGCTAAGCGGGCTACGCTCTGGGTCCAATATCAAGGTGTATAGATGATAGCCGTGTCGGGTGTCGGCTTGCGGCTCCATTGGCAATTGTACTGGCAGATCGGCAAAGGCTTGCTGATATTGTTGCCAGATTTGTTGTCTGATGATCCAGCTTTGGTCGACTCTCGCGAGTTGAGGTATCCCTATGGCTGCTTGCAGATCCATCATATTGTACTTAAAACCACACTCGACAACCTGATAGTGTTTGTAGCCGTCATCGCTGAATCGTTTCCAAGCGTCCTTACTCATTCCATGCAGGGCTAGTATTTTAACGCGCTGAATATCTTCAATTTTCTTTCCGATAACCATTCCGCCTTCACCCGTGGTGATGTTCTTGGTTACGTAAAAACTGAAACAGCCAAAATCGCCGAAAGTTCCGGCTTTTTGGCCCCGATATTCTGTCTCGATGGCGTGAGCACAGTCTTCAATAATTTTTAACTGATGCTGGTTGGCTAGTTGCACAATAGCATCCATCTCACAGGGACGTCCGGCAAAATGCACCGGCACCAGCGCTTTAGTTCTGGAAGAAATTTTGCGGGCGATTTCTGTTGGGTCGATATTCAGGGTCAGAGGGTCGATGTCGGCAAGGACCGGGGTGGCTCCGGCATGAATGATGGCATTGACCGTGGCGCAAAATGTTAGTGGTGTGGTGATCACTTCATCACCAGGCCCGACCCCGGCAGCGATTAAGCTGACATGTAACGCTGCTGTACAGGAGTTAACGGCCGCAACCTGCTCTGAAGTAACCAGCTTGTAGCGCGAAAAATCTTTTTCGAGTTGTGCGACTTTAGGGCCTGTTCCTAACCAGCAGCTTTGCATGGTGGCAATTACCGCATCAATTTCATCCTGCTGTATATCCGGCGAGCCAAAAGTGATAAAGGGTTGGTTCATATCTGAAGTCCTTGCCGTAAAGTTGCGTTACTCGGAATCTTTAAACATAAGCTGAGTGATTTGCTCTGAGACCAGACCAACCATAAAAATAATCAGTGCTGTGGTAAACATCAGCGCGCTCATATTGGTAAAACGCCCTTCACTGATATAAGTGTATGCGTAGTAGCACAAGCCGGTAATAAATACGGATGCCGAGATCGGCAGAAAAAGTTTGAGTGGCGAATACAAAGTGCCGATTTTAAATATAATCAGCAGGAACCGGATACCATCCTGTAACGGTTTGATGTGGCTTTTGCCCTGACGCTGCGCAGCATGGATCGGGATATAGGCCACGGCATATCCAGCACGAAAAAATGCCATTGTTGAGGTGGTTGGGTAAGAAAAGCCATTCGGCAACAGGCTTAAAAACTTCAAAAACAATGGCCGTTTCACCAAACGGAATCCGGACGTTAGATCTTCTACTTTTTGACCTGTGACATAGCTAGAGAGTCTATTGTAAAAACCATTGGCGAGACTTCTGCCGACACTGGCCTGCGAGCCTTGTTGCCGGGCGCCTACGACCATGTCGTAACCCTCAGCGAGTTTATCCAGTAAACGCTGAATGTCCGCCGCATGATGTTGCCCGTCAGCATCCATAAATAGCAGTAAGTCACCACTGGCGTGTCGTGCGCCGGTTTTAATTGCTGCGCCATTGCCTTTGCTATAAGGGTGATTTATGACTTGAGCGCCGGCAGTACTCGCAATTGCCGCGGTTTGGTCGGTTGAGCCA